>NZ_SSDO01000376.1:0-1425 GCF_004794395.1 Microbacterium sp. K41
AGCGCCGGGCCGACGCCGGGCACGTCGCCCACCAGGTTCAGGGCGAGCACCGCGACCGCCGCCAGCACCGACCAGCCGAGCCGGGCGACCGCCCACGGCGTCGCCGCGTCGCCCTCGTTCGACAGCCCCCGCAGCGCCGGCACGATCATCAGCAGCGCGACGAGCACGAGCACGACGACGCCGAGGAAGACCCAGTGCCAGCTCCACAGCTCGGTCACCGCGCCCGCGATCGTGGGACCGATCAGCGAGGGGATCACCCACGCAGCGGCGAACCCGGCGAAGATCGCGGGGTGCAGCGCCTGCGGGTAGACCCGGGCGACCACCACGTACAGCGCCACCATGAGCCCGCCGCTGCCCAGGCCCTGCGCGAACCGGCCCGCGACCAGCACCTCCATGCTCGGCGCGAGTCCCGCGATCAGGAGGCCGACCACGAACAGCGCGATCGAGGAGTACAGCGGGGCGACCGGACCGCGTCGATCCGCCCAGTTGCCCGCCGCGACCATGCCGATCACGCTCGTGGCGAGCGGTCCGGCGAAGGCGAGCGCATACAGCCGCTCGCCGTCGAGGTCGGCGCTCACGGCGGGCATCACCGTCGTCACCGCCAGCGACTCGAACGCGCCGAGGAACACCAGGGCGCACGCGCCGATCGTGATCCACACGTACTCGCCGCCGAGGATGCGGGGGGTGGGTGGCGTGGACGGCGCGGCGCGCCCGGTCTCGGTGGTCATGAGGTCGACCGTAGAACCTCAAGTTTCCTTGAGGTCAAGCGGATGACGCGCATCCGCGACGCATCGGCTCAGCGCAGCGGGAGGATGCTCGTGGGCGCCGGGGCCTGCGCCTCATGCCGCACGCCGAGCGGAGCACCCGTGCGCTCGTCGAGGTCGAGCAGCGTCACCGTGTCGGAGCGCTGCCCGGCGACGAGCAGCTTGCCCTGATACACGAGGTGATGGCGCGGCCAGTCGACTCCGGAATCGGCGAGCGCCACCGGCTCCAGCGCCTCTCCGCTGCCGCGCACACGCAGCGCCGCGATCGTGTTGCTGCCGCGCAGCGCCGTGTACAGGAACTGCCCGTCGCGCGTGCGGGCGAGCTCGGCGGGGAAGTCACTGCCGACCTGCGCCACCGGGCTCGCGGTCGTCGCCGACACCACGCTCCAGGTGCCGTCGGCCGCCGCCGCCAGGGTGAACACCTCGCACGAGTACTCCGTGACCACGTGCAGGTGCCCGCTCGGATGCACGACCATATGACGCGGTCCCGTGCCCTGCGGCAGCACGACCTCCTGGTCGAGCGTCAGCCCGCTGCCGGTCAACCGCCAGAACCGCACCAGGTCGAAGCCGAGATCGGTCGTGACCACGCGGCCGTCGGGCAGGAACGCGGCCGAGTGCGCGTGCGAGGCGCGGTCCGGTCCGCCGTAGGGGTCGGTCGCGG
>NZ_SSDO01000377.1:0-679 GCF_004794395.1 Microbacterium sp. K41
CGACGACCCCGAGCTGCGCGCCCGGATCGACGGCACCCGCGCCTACGTGCTGACGCAGACCGGTGACCCCGCGGCCGCCGAGGAACTGTGCCGGGCGGCCCTCGCGCGCGCGGGACTGCAGCCCGAGACGGTGGCGCTGCTCGGCGGCCAGCTCGGCACCCTGCTCATGCACCGCGGACGACTGCCCGAGGCCGAGGCCGAGCTCTCCCGCGCCATCGACGCGCTCTCCGCCGCGGGCACCGAGAGCACCGAGCTCGCGAACTGCCTGATGAACCGCTCGGTCGTGCGCATGCAGCGCCACGAGCTCGACGCGTGCGTCGCCGACCTCCGCCGGGCTCTCGCCGTGTATCTGGCGCACGATGCCCGTGGTCCGGTCGCCGAGGCCACGCACAACCTCGGCTATGCGGCCCTGCTGGGCGGCGACCTGGTCGGCGCGCTCGGGCTCATGACCCGCTCCCGCCCCGCCCTGGCGGAGGTGAGCGACCTGGCCGCCGCGATCGCCGACCTCGACCGGGCAGAGGTGCTCCGCGACGCGGGCCTGACGACCGAGGCCGAGGTGCTGCTCGGGCGGGTGGCCGTGCAGTTCGGGGCGCAGCGCATGCGGCAGGCGCGCGGCGAGGCCGAGTTCCACCTGGCGCGGTCGCTGCTGCGCCACGATCCCGCGGCCGTCGAGCGCGCG
>NZ_SSDO01000378.1:0-1551 GCF_004794395.1 Microbacterium sp. K41
TCATAGCCGGCGGTCGAGCGGCGGTCGCCCGCGTCGGCCCTGGTACCGCGCTCGTCGCGCGCACCGTCACGGGCGGGCGCACCGCGGTGCCGCTCGTGGAAGGAGGTCTTCTTGGCGCCGTAGCGCGGCTCGAAGTTGGCGGCGGCGCGGCCGCCCTTGGGCTTCTTGTTCTTGGGCATGCGGGGGGTGTCCTTCTGCGTTCTCGCACGAGAACAGCGCTGCGCACGCGCGCGAGCACTCCGACGGATGCGGAGTTCCGGACGATCTGCGGCCGGGGCCATTCCTGTGATGGTTGATTCACGTCGATCGACGTTCACCATCGGCCCCTGGACTCACACTTCACACACTGAAAAACGTCCGCGCCCTGCGCGGGTGTCCGAAGCCGACCATGCCAGTGTACCGGCCGACCCTGGGAGCGACCCGCGCCCCACTACGATGACGGGGTGACCCCCGTCTCCCCCACCGGCCTCCAGGTGCACCTCGGACTCGGCGAGGTGACAGCGCAGATCGCCCAGGTCGGCGCGTCGCTGCGCTCCCTCCGCATCGGCGAGGTCGACCTCGTGCCCCCGTACCCGCTCGACACCCCCACCCCGTCGTGCTCCGGCGTCGTGCTCGTCCCCTGGCCCAACCGCATCCGCGACGGCCGCTGGGACGACGAGGGCACGGTCCGCCAACTCACGGTCTCCGAGCCCAAGACGGCCAATGCCAGCCACGGCCTGCTCCGCTTCACGCCGTACGCGGTCGAGCAGACCGACGCCGCGGCGACCCTGCGCGCCACGGTGTATCCGCAGACGGGTTACCCGTATCTGCTCGAGACCTCGGTCGCCTACGTGCTCACCGCCGACGGCATCGAGGTCACGCACACCATCACGAACTGGTCGGAGTCCGCGGCGCCGGTCGCGCTCGGCACGCACCCGTTCGTCACGATCGGCGACGTCGACCCGCACGAGCTGGTGCTGCGGGTTCCCGCGCAGACCGCCTTCGAGACCGACGACCGCCTGCTTCCGGTCGGCACCCGGCCCGCCGATCCGGCGCTGCGCACGGGGCTGCGCCTGGGCGATGCGACGCTCGACACCGGGCTGACCGATCTCGACCGCGACGCCGACGGCCGCGTGCGCCACACCCTCACCGCGCCCGACGGCCGCACCGTCACGCTGTGGCAGGGCGAGGGCTTCGACGTCGCCCAGGTGTACACGGCGCGGAACTACCCCGGCACGCCGCTCGCCGTCGCGATCGAACCGATGACGGCCCCCGCCGACGCGTTCAACAGCGGGATCGGCCTGCGCCGCCTGGCTCAGGGCGAGACCTGGACGCTGGAGTGGGGCATCACGTTCGGCTGAGGCCGACGCACCACCTCCGATCCGCGAGCGAAGGGCCCCGATCCCCATCGTCTGATGTGCATCGGGGCCCCTTCCGCGGAGTCGTGGCGCGCTCTACTCGCCGTGGTGGTCGCGCAGCTCCCGGCGACTGACCGGCGTGCCGTCCGCGTGGACCGTGGCTCCCGCGATGACGGGCTGCGCGGCCGCTCCGGAGGGTGCGTCGGGTGACGCC
>NZ_SSDO01000379.1:0-533 GCF_004794395.1 Microbacterium sp. K41
CTCCCGCGCGGCGCGCAGTTCGGCGCGCGTGCGCGGGACGGCGGGCGTCTCGCGGCGCTCGTCGTCAGTACTCATAGGGGTCCTTCGGCTCGTCGATCGCGACGACGTCCGTCGGCTCGATGCGCAGCGTGCCGTCGGCGTCGGCGCGCACCGTGCCCGTCACCTCGACCCACTGCCCCGTCTCGTACTCGCCGGGGTCGACGTCGGTCGGCAGGGCCGCGGTCTGCGCGTCGATCACGCAGTGCGTGATGACGAGCCGGGTGAGGTTCACGCCGTCGCCCTTCCCCGCCGGGGTGACGAAGCCGGTGAGCGTGACCGGGGCCCCGTCGTACGCCGCGGTGTTCGTGGCCCCCGCGAAGACACTGGCCCAGTCGCCGATGCCGAACGTCGAGGTGTCCGCGACGCCGAGGGCCACGGTGTCCGCACCGGCGAACAGCGTGGCCTGCTCCCCCGCGCGCGACATCGCGAGCTCGACCGACAGCGAGGCGGGCGGCAGCACGAGCGCTGCGGCCACGACCCCGGTGGCGACCACA
>NZ_SSDO01000380.1:0-417 GCF_004794395.1 Microbacterium sp. K41
CCCGCGGGCAGCAGCCGCGCCGACTCCAGCCCGGTCGCCACGAGTGCCGCGCCCGCCGCGAGCAGCACGAGGCCGCCGCCGAGCAGCACCACCCGGTTCCCCACGGATCCCGAGAGCCTCATCCGACCACTCCTTCCGTCGCCACGAGCACACGCGGCGTCAGGGCGAAGCCCACCTCGTCCAGCACGCGCACCACAGCGGTCCGCGCCGCATCACGGTCCACGGGCACCCCGCTGGTCGGGGTCAGGCGGACCGTGGCGGCTCTGCGCCCCACCGTGACCGCGACGCGCGGTCGCGGAACACCCGTGCGCCTGGCCACCCCGTCGGCGATCGCGTCCGCGAGCACGCCGTCGTCCACCACGAGCGCAGTGCGCCCGGTGAGACGGGCGCGTCGGGCGCGACGCCCCGGGACGACCG
>NZ_SSDO01000381.1:0-10043 GCF_004794395.1 Microbacterium sp. K41
GCCGCGAGCTCGGCCGCGGACGCCGCCGGACCACCCTGACCCTCGCGCACCACCCACCGCCGACGGCCGCCGGGGAGGGGGAACGACTCCACGAGGCCGTCCGGCTCGAAGAACAGCACCGCGCGGTCGTCGGTCGTCGGCGCCTCCACGTCGAGCATCGCGTAGCGCGCCCGCCCCGGTCGGCGCGCCCAGCCCACCCCGAACGCGCGACGCAGACGACTGCGCACACCGTCGGCGACCACGACCATCGACGCCGTCTCCTCGCGCCGCCCGTCGGTGCCGTCGACGCCCACCCGCACGACCGTGCCGTCATCGCGCACCGAGCGGACGGTCGAGCCCAGGCCCAGCGCATCCCCCTGCAGACGCTGCAACCTCTCCCGCAGCAGCCCCTCCGTCCGCGGCTGCGGCAGTGTGTAGACGGGTCGGTCCGCGGTGAAGTCCAGTGACGCGAGGCGCCGCCCCCTGCTGCGCACCTCGCCGCCCGTCAGTCGCAGCGCCTCCGCTCGCACTGCTGTGCCCACCCCTGCCGCGTCGAGGGCATCGAGCCCCGGACGGTGGATGCCGATCGCGCGCGTCCGCCGTCCGGGCTCCGCGCGCTGCTCGTGCACGCGCACCCGCCGACCGTCCTGTGCCAGCAGGCACGCCACGAGCAGCCCGACGGGGCCGCCGCCGACCACGAGCACGTCATGTTCCGGCACGCGGCGCCTCCCACCGCAGCTCCAGTCGCGCGGGAAGACGACTGCGCACGCTCCATCCCGACGGCGCCAGTGCGGCGAGCTCCCGCGCGGTGTACGAGCGCCGGATACTGCGCAGACCGTCCACGCGGATGAAGGAACCGGCGAGCAGTGTGCGGGAGAGCGGCCACGTGGCACCCGCGAAAGCCGTGTAGGCCAGGCGGCCGCGCGCGATGTCGTGATGCGAGACCAGCCCGCCCGGAGCGGTGAGGGCCTGCGAGTCGCGCAGCACCGCGTCGAACTCCCCGGCATCCAGGTGATGCAGCACGTGATTCGACAGCACCACGTCGTACCGATCGCCCTCCTCGACCAGCTGGGACGACAGCGCACACCGGTAGCGGATGCCCAGCCCCACGTCGTGCGCTGACGCCCACCGGATCGCGCGCTCATCCGCATCCAGCGCCGTGACGTCGGCCTCGAGCCCGTCCCGCCGCAGCCGCCGCACGAGAAGGCGGCACAGATCTCCGCCGCCCGCGCCGATGTCCAGGATGCGGATCCGGCGGGCGGCCGCGCGCGGGCGGATGTCCTGACGGTAGAGGCGTCCGGGCCGGGAGACCACCGCGTTCACGGCACCGAACCGCTGGTACGTGCGACCGAGCATCTCCTCATCGGCCTGCGGGTCGTCCATCAGCTCCCGCACGTGGGTCGCGCGGACCCGGAGATCCACACTCATGAAGCCGCCGGGGCGACCACGGTCAGCAGCGCGCTCTCCGCCGTGAGACCGGGGCCGAACGCCATCGCCGCCACGCGGTCGCCCGGCTCGGCCCCCTCGCGCTCCAGGATCCGCTTCAGCACGAACAGCACGGTCGCACTCGACATGTTGCCGTACTCGCGCAGCGTCTCGCGCGCCGGTCGCAGCTGTGCGTCGCTCAGCGCCATCCGCTCCTGCACCCTGTCGAGGATGCTCCGCCCGCCGGGATGGATCGCCCAGTGCCGCACCTGTTCACCCACCCGTCCGGCGGCGAACGCCTCCGCGAGGCCGTCCTCCCGGGAGTAGAGCGGGCCCAGCGCCCCGATGATCGACGCGCCGATGATCTGCGGCACCGCGGTCGACAGGATCATCTCGAACCCCGAGTCGCCGATCGTCCAGGCCATGTCGTCCACGCCCTCCGGGACGATCGCGGTGTGGAAGCCGTCGAGGCGGAGCGCGGGAACGGACGAGGGGAGGTCACGCGCGGTGACGACGCCCGCTGCAGCGCCGTCGGCGAAGAGCGAGGAGGCCACGATCGTGTCCGGATCCTCCGAGGAGCGCAGGTGCAGGGTGCAGAGCTCCACGCTCACGACCAGCACGACCGCGTTCTCATCGGCCGCGCAGAACTGAGCAGCGGCCCGCAGCGCCGGCATGGAGGCGTAACAGCCCATGAAGCCCAGGTGATAGCGCTGGACCGCATCGGACAGACCGAGCCCCCGCACGATCTCGTACTCCGGTCCCGGTGCGTGGAAGCCCGTGCACGACACCGTGATCACGTGCGTGACATCGGCGGCGGTCACGTCGGGATCCGCGTCGAGCGCGCGACGGGCGGCCTCGACGAAGAGCCGCGAGGCCTCCCGCGTGTAGTAGTCGTTGCGTGCTTTCGTGCCCGGGGCGAGCAGTCGACCGGAGCGACGGTCGTAGAACAGCGGCTCGTCCGGCTCCGCCCCCTCGGCGAGTTCATCGATCACGGTGTGCCGTGTGTCGATCCCCGACACGCGGAACGAGGTCGACACGATGCGCTGAGCCAGCCGACCGAGACCGGGCTGGGCGGCGAAGACCTCACGCACCTGCTCCTGCACGAGAACGGTCTCGGGGACGATCGTCTGCAGCGATCGAAGCACAGGCGGTCGGCTCATGGGCCCACTCAACCACCCGGCGAGCTCCGGGGAAAAGGGGTTGCGTCGTGGCCGTCGCGCGCCTAGAACCCGAGCGCTCTGGCGAGCTTCGACTCGGAGGACGCCTCACGGGCGCCGGCCGCACGCACCACGCCCTCGACCGCGGCGAACAGGGCTGCGCGTCCTGCCTCATCGGCGGGAGCGGCGGGACCGAGCTCCACCTCCCACTCACGCCACGCGCGGCGCGTGCCACGGCGGACGTCGGTCGCACGGACGCGATCGTCCACGAACTCCGCCACGACGCCGCGCGGCCCCGTGAGCAGGTAGGCCGTGCGGTCGTTCTCGATGCGCGCGAGGGGGGTCAGCGGCGCCGTCGTCCAGCCGGAGATCGCCTCGACGACCACGGCGGGAACGGTCTCGCCGGTGTCGCCGAGCGGCCATCCCAGCTCCAGGCGTCCGTCGCCCTGCCGCGGCCCCTTCACGTGCCAGCCCTCGTCCGGGCCGCCCGTGCGGCGACGCAGCGCGACGCCCGAGCGCGCGAGGGCGCCGTCGTCGGTGTCGAGATAGTGCGCGTCCAGGGCACGGTGCTCACCGGACGACACGGCATCGACCCCCGGGATCGCCTCCCACCGCGGGAGCGGAGTGTCGTCGTCGACGTCGTACGTGCGCTCGACCTCGACCGTGCGGGAGGGCTCAGTCATCCTCGAGCGTGAGGTCTTCGAGCGACTCCTCGAACCAGTAGTCGACCTCGGTCGGGCCGTCGCCCTCGCCCGTGTTCTGCGGCTCGCCGCGGCGGTTGTACACCACCTGCGTCTCGCTGTAGGGGACGATCAGCTTGTCGTCCGCATCGCCGAGGGGGATGATCTGCCCGTCCAGCGGGCCGCCGTGGAGTCGTGCGAGTGCCATGTGCCCAGAGTAGACCCGACCTCCCCCATCCCCGCGGCGCCCGGCCGCTCAGCCGAGCAGGACGCCGAGGACGGCTCCCGCGATCATCCACGGTCCGAACGCGATCCTGGTCGCCCGGTCGGCGCGCCGCAGCGCCATCAGCACGAGCGCGTACAGGGCTCCGAGGACGAATGCGGACGCCGCGCCGAGCGCGAGCGCCGTCCAGCCGTGCCACGCGAGCAGCAGCCCGATGACCGCCGCGAGCTTGACGTCTCCCCCGCCCATGCCGGCGCGACTGATCGCGCGCAGCACCAGGTAGAAGCCACCGAGCAGGACGCCGCCGAGCAGGGCACGGATCATCGGCTCGGGCCGACCCGTCGCGACGGCATCCACGGTGACGAGCAGGAGCAGGGCGGCGAGCGCGGGCAGCACGATGCGGTTGGGGAGACGGTGCGTGCGGGCGTCGATCACGACCAGCCATCCGCCGACGCCGAGGAGGGCGCCGTGCACCAGGCCGATGAGGGCGAGTCGGAGATCCATCCGGGCAGGCTAGGCGAGCAGCATGCGCGCCGATGACCCCCTGTGGACAGGGTTTCACGGATGTCCGATGTACGAATTAGCGTCATTGACGTCACTTGCTTTATTCGTACATATCTTCGAGGATGGATGCATGGGGATCGGGCTCGATGCGATGACCGCGCTCTCTCCGACCAGCGACAACCGCGCCGGAGAGGTGCTGCGGCTGCGCCGCGAGATCAGCCGGATGCAGCGGCGGCGCAGCGAGCACACCCTGCTCCCCCTCGACCCCGCCTTCGCTGCGCTGCTGCCCGAGGAGGGACTCCAGACCGGCACCTCCTACACGGTCTCCCCCTCCCCGGCCCTCGTGCTGGCGCTGCTCAGTGCCGCCTCGGGCAAAGGGCACTGGTGCGCGGTGATCGGCATGCCGACCCTCGGGGTGGAGGCCGCCGCCGCCTACGGCATCGACCTGACCAAGCTCATCCTCGTCCCGTCTCCCGGAGACCGCTGGCTCGCAGTGACCTCCGCCCTCGCCGAAGTGGTGCCGCTGATCGTCGTCCAGCCGGAGTCGAGGGCCCGGGATGCGGATGTCGCACGATTGAGTGCTCGACTGCGCGACCGCGGCTCCACCCTGCTGGTCGCCGAGGAACCGGGCGCGGGGCGGTGGGCGCAGAGCGAGGGCACCATCCGCCTGCACGACCCCGACTGGCACGGGCTCGGAGAGGGGTGGGGCCTGCTCTCCGATTGCACGGTGACGGTCACCGCCCGGACCAGGCACAGCCCGCGCGCCTCGAGTGTGCGGGTGCGGCTCCCCGGCGGACACGGTGCCGTCGAGACGGCGGTGGCCGAGCTGACCGCCCTGCCCCCGCTCTCCATCGAACCGGAGGCGTCGGGCACCTCCACCCCGTCGGAGCTCCTCTTCTGGGCGGAGGCAGGATGAACGCTCCCCTCCGCGTCCTCGTGCTTTGGTTCCCGGACTGGCCCCTGCGGGCGGCCCTGGGTGGCGGGCAACCGCATCCGCCCACGGCCCTGGTGCAGGCGAACACGGTCGTCGCGTGCACCGCCTCGGCCCGAGCGCACGGCGTCCGCATCGGCCAACGTCGCCGCGTCGCCCAGGGACTCCTCTCCTCGCTCCGGGTCCTTCCGCACGACCCGGGGAAGGACGAACGGGCCTTCGCCCCGGTGCTGCAGCTCATCGAGAGACACGCCCCCGGGGTCACCCTCCTGCGTCCCGGCCTCGCGATCCTGCGAGCCAGGGGCATCTCGCGCTACCACGGGGGCGAGGCGGAGGCGGCGGCGGCGCTCTCTGCGATCCTGGCCGACGCCGGCTACCCCGAGGTGCGCGTCGGGGTCGCCGACGGTCCCTTCACGGCCGAGATCGCCGCACGGGGAACGGCCCCCTGCACGGTTGTCCCGCCCGGCGCCTCCCGGGATTTCCTGGCACCGTACCCCGTCCAGGTGCTCCGCGACGAGCAGCTCAGCGGGCTCCTCCTGCGACTCGGGGTGCGCACCCTCGGCGCGTTCACCGCCCTCGACCCGCTCGACGTGCGCGACCGTTTCGGCGAACAGGGAGCCCGGATGCACGCACTCGCCTCCGGCGCCGACTCCCGCCCACTGACCCCGCGCCCGCCCGACCCCGAGCTGGCGCGGAGCATCGAGTTCGACACCCCCCTGGGCGGCGCCGACCAGGTGGCCTTCGCCGTGCGGCAGACGGCCGACGCCGTACTGCTCGCCCTCGCCGATGCCTCCGTCGTCTGCACCGAGGTGCGGATCGATCTGACGGACGATGGCGGCGAGGTCTTCTCCCGCACCTGGCTGCACCCGACGTGCTTCGACGCCTCCGACCTCGTCGACCGGGTGCGCTGGCAGCTGGAGTCCCTGGCGGCGCTGACCGCGAAGGAACCCGTGGACGAGGCGAGGGCGTTCGGCGGCATCGCGGCGGTCCGCATCCTCCCCGTCGCCGTGGACGACGCGGCACACCATCAGCCCGGCCTCTTCGGATCGGGCACCGACGAGCGCCTGCACCACGCGGTCTCCCGGGTGCAGACCATGCTCGGACATCAGGGCGTGGTCACGGCGGCCGTGTCGGGTGGGCGCTGGCTGGCCGACCGTCAGGTGCTCACCCCGTGGGGCGAACGAGTGGTGCCCCCGCGGGACCCCGGGTCGCCCTGGCCGGGCAGCCTCCCCGATCCGCTGCCGTCCGAGGTCTTCCGCCCTCCCCGCCCGGTCGGCGTCGTCGGGGTCGATGGGAGCGTCCTCACGGTGGACGACCGCGGGGCGCTGTCGAACGACCCCGCCCGCATCGACGGTGCCGGAGTGCAGGCCTGGGCGGGGCCGTGGCCGGTGCAGGAACGCCGGTGGGCTCCGGGGGGCGGCAAGCGGGGGCATCGGCTCCAGATCGTCGACGACCGCGACCGCGCCTGGCTCGTCTTCCACGCCGGCGAGCGCTGGTGGGCCGAAGGGAGGTATCGCTGATGGGATGGCACAACCCGCCGCTGAGCTGGGATCAGCTGGAGCGCACCCTCAGCGGCGATCCGGCCCCGCCGTCCGCGACCCCCGGGCGACGAGCGGACCCCGGACCCGTGAGCCGACGCCGCAAGCGCCTCCCTCCCGCCCTGCCGAAGCGGCCGGACGACGCCGTGCCCTACGCCGAGCTGCACGCGCACTCCTCCTACTCCTTCCTCGACGGCGCCTCCTCCCCCGAAGACCTTCTGGCCGAAGCCGAACGCCTGGGCCTGAGCGCCCTCGCCCTCACGGACCACGACGGGTTCTACGGCGCCGCGCGCTTCGCCGAGCTCGCGGAGCACATGGAGGTGCAGCTGCAGACCGTGTTCGGAGCCGAACTGTCGCTCGACCTGCCGCTCGCCCCGCAGGGCGCCGCCGACCCGCCCGGCGAGCATCTGCTCGTGCTCGCCCGCGGCATGGAGGGCTACCACCGGCTGTCCGGGGCGATCACCGCCGCCCAGCTGCGGGGCGGGGAGAAGGGACGCCCCGTGTACGACCTCGACGACCTGGCCGCCCGCGCGGACGGACACTGGACGATCCTGACCGGCTGCCGCAAAGGCGCGGTCCGGCGAGGGCTCGACGCCGGCGACGCCGCCACCCCGCTCCGACGACTCGTCGACCTGTTCGGCAGCGACAGTGTGGCCGTCGAGCTCTTCGACCACGGAGAGCCCCTGGACACACGGCGCAACGACGCTCTCGCCGACCTCGCGCGGCGGATGCGCCTGCCGGTCGTGGCGACCAACAACGTGCACTACGCCAGGCCGATGCAGGCTCCCCTCGCGGAGGCCGTGGCCGCGGTCAGGGCGGTGCGCAGCATGGACGAGCTCGACGGCTGGCTGCCCGCGCACGGCGGAGCCCACCTGCGCAGCGGGGCCGAGATGACGGCACGTTTCGCGCGCTACCCCGGAGCGATCTCGCACGGGCTGGAGATCGCCGCCGCCTCCGCCTTCCCGCTGCGCATGGCACGCCCGGCCCTCCCTCGGCAGGACGTGCCGCCGGGCCACACGCCCATGAGCTGGCTGCGACACCTGGTGTGGGCGGCGGTGCCGACGAAGTACCCCCGGCTGGACGCCGACGGCCACCGCCGCATCGAGCGCGAGCTCGACGTGATCGAGGAGAAGGACTTCCCCGGCTACTTCCTGATCGTGCACGGCATCGTCGCCGAGGCCCGTCGCCGCGGGATCCTCTGCCAGGGGCGAGGCTCCGCTGCGGCGAGCGCGGTGTGCTACCTGCTGGGCATCACCGCGGTCGACCCGATCCTCTACCGGCTGCCGTTCGAGCGGTTCCTCGCCACCACGCGCACGGAGGAGCCCGACATCGACGTGGACTTCGACTCGCGGCGCCGGGAGGAGATCATCCAGTGGGTGTACCGCGAGTACGGAAGAGAGCGGGCGGCCCAGGTGGCGAACGTCATCCAGTACCGGCCGAAGAACGCGGTCCGCGACATGGCCAGGGCCCTGGGGTACTCGCCGGGCCAGCAGGACTCGTGGTCACGGCAGGTCGACGGGTGGGGGTCGGGGCTCGAACCCGTCGAGGGCCACGACATCCCGGACACCGTGCTCGACTACGCCGCCGAGCTGCTCAAGGCCCCTCGTCACCTGGGGATCCATTCCGGCGGCATGGTGCTCACCGCGCGCCCGGTCGGCGAGGTGGTCCCGGTGGAGCACGCCCGCATGGAGAACAGGACGGTCATCCAGTGGGACAAGGACGACGCCGCCTTCATGGGGCTGGTGAAGTTCGACCTGCTCGGCCTCGGCATGCTCGCGGCCCTGCAGCACTGCTTCGACCTCGTGCGCGAGGCCACCGGTGAGGAATGGACGCTGGAGACCCTGCCGAAGGAGGAGGCCGGGGTGTACGACATGCTGTGCCGCGCCGACTCGATCGGCGTCTTCCAGGTCGAGTCCCGAGCGCAGATCGGCCTGCTGCCCCGCCTGCAGCCCCGCCGCTTCTACGACCTCGCGATCCAGATCGCCCTGATCCGCCCCGGTCCCATCCAGGGTGGCGCGGTGCATCCGTTCGTGCGGCGCAAGATGGCGAAGGACCGGACGGACGAGGAGAACAGGGAGCGGGAGGCCAGGGGCGAGGCGCCGGTGGACTTCCCGATCCCCTACCCGCACAGCGACCTGGAGGACATCCTGAAGCGCACCCTGGGGATCCCCATCTTCCAGGAGCAGCTGATCCAGATGGCCACGGCGGTGGGCGACTGCACGGCCGACGAGGCGGACCTGCTGCGGCGGGCGATGGGGTCCAAACGAGGGCTGGAGAAGATCGAGAAGGTGCGGGGCAAGCTCTACGCGGGGATGGCCAGGCGAGGACTCGTGGACGACGACGCCGACCGCATCTACGCGCAGATCCAGGCGTTCTCGAACTTCGGTTTCGCCGAGTCGCACTCGCTGTCGTTCGCGCTCCTCGTCTACGCGAGCTCCTGGCTGAAGCTGCACTACCCGGCGGCCTTCCTCGCCGGGCTGCTGCGGTCGCAGCCGATGGGGTTCTACTCCCCCGCGACACTCACGGCGGATGCCCGCCGGCACGGGGTGGAGGTGCGCCGCCCCGATCTGCACCTGTCCGGGGCCACCGAGCTGCTCGAACCCGTCGCCGCGGACGGCGGCACCGGGCCCACGGGCAGGGAGAGCTGCCTGGCGGATCCGCAACCGGAAGTCCTGCGCTTCGACCGGAGCGCGCCGGACGAGTCGGCGGCACACCGCAGGGACGGGCGGTTCGCGGTGCGACTCGGGCTCAGCGGCATCCGCGGCATCGGCGTGCCGCTGGCGGAACGGATCGTCGCCGAGCGTGAGGCCCACGGCCCCTATCGCGATCTCCACGACCTGGTGCGGCGGACCGATGCGACGGCGGCGCAGCTGGAAGCCCTCGCCACCGCCGGCGCCTTCGCATGCCTCGGCCTCGAACGGCGGGAGGCGATCTGGCTCGCCGGGGCCGCGGCCGACGACCGCTCCCGCTTCCTGCCGGGGACGACCGTGGCTGTGCAGCCGCCCCTGTTCGCCGACCAGACGAGTTACGAACGGCTCTCGGCCGACCTCTGGGCCACGGGCATCTCGACGGACGACCACCCCATGGCACACTTCCGCGCAGCCCTCCAGACCCGCGGGGTGCTGACCGCGGCCGATCTGCAGAAGCACGAGACGGGACGACGCATCGAGGTCGCCGGGCTGGTCACCCACCGACAGCGACCGGCGACAGCGGCCGGGGTCACCTTCGTGAACCTCGAAGACGAGAGCGGTCTGGTGAACGTGATCTGCTCCACCGGTGTCTGGGGCCGCTTCGGCCGGATCGCCCGCGAGTCGCCGGCACTCATCATCCGCGGCATCCTCGAACGCTCACCCGAGGGTGTGGTCAACGTGCTCGCCGACGCCTTCGAGGATCTGCAGACCGGCGTGGCCCACCGATCGCGGGACTTCCGCTGACCCGGGCACCGACAGCGCAGGCCCGTCAGAAGCGAGGGACGTCCGCCGAGACCGCACCGGGCACCCGCACCGGCCCCGCGCGGCCCGCGTGCATCACCAGAAGCGCTCGGGCTCCTCGGCCGGCGGGCGGTCGGTGCCACCCCAGCGGTCGGCCTCCGCCTTCGCCGCCTCC
>NZ_SSDO01000004.1:0-589 GCF_004794395.1 Microbacterium sp. K41
CGACGGGCGGGTCTGCGGCGCGGAGGCCGAGCTCCGGTCGGACGACGCGCGCAGACGCCGCACCAGCGCCGCGAGCCCCCGCCAGCCCACCAGGAACAGCCCCAGCACGATCGACGCGACCACGATGAAGGGCACCTCGGCCGTGTCGCCGCTCAGCACCCGCAGCAGCATGCCGCCCGCGACCGTGACGACCCACACGACGGCACCCCACGCCAGCGACCACGGTCGCCGCGGTCGTGCCGGGAGCAGCAGCGCCACCGCGTATCCGACCAGCAGCGCGACCAGGAAGGGCCAGGCGGTGAGGAGGAACCCGGCCGGGTCTTCCTGATGGGATGCCCGCCCGATCGCGGCGAAGACCAGGACGAGCACGGCGTCGACGATGAGAGCGGGGAGGTATCTCATGCCCCGACCCTACGCCGCGCCACCGTCATCGGCTCGTCGGCGCGGCGGTCCGCCGTGCGACCGGTGGCACCGCGCGCTCAGGTGTGACGGACGAACCGCCCCTCGCGCAGCACCGGCACCGCGTCGATCGCATCCAGTGCCGCAGCCTCGACGGGGGCGAAGGGGGTGAGCCCCGCAGCGGTCAGGC
>NZ_SSDO01000038.1:0-931 GCF_004794395.1 Microbacterium sp. K41
GAATCGCCGAGGCCGCGCAGCCCCGCGGTGGCCTCGGCGATGCGCTGGTCGGTGCGGCGGGTGACCTCGGCGGCGGCCGCGCGGACGACGTCGTCGAACCCGTCGAAGTAGTGCCACAGCGAACCGGTGGCCACCCCGAGCTCCTTCGCGACCGCGCGGGAGGACACGCTCTCGTGGCCGTCGCGGGCGGCGACGGCGAGCAGCGCCTCGGCGATCTGCCGGCGGCGCTCATCGTGGTCGACGATGCGGGGCACGTGCCCATCCTCTCGTAGACGGTCGGGTCTAGCGATATTGAGCGCTCGATCAATATACTGCGACCGTGGAACCCCTCGTCCCCGCAGCACCGTGGCTGATGGCCGCGGCCGCGCTCGTCTCCGCCGTCGCGTGCGTGGCGGCGTGGCGGGCGGTGCCGTGGCAGGGGAGGCAGTCGGCGCTGGTGATGGCCGCCGGGATGCTCGTGCTCGCGATCCCCGGGGTCGACGCCCTGACGCGGCTCGCGCTCGGCGCGGTGCTCCTGGTCTCCGCGATGCTCGGCACCATGGGCGTGCGCGGCACCGCGGCCGCCGCCACCTGCTGTCACCGGGCGCTGGTGTCGCTCGTGATGGCGGTGTGCGCGTTCGACGGATCCGTCGTGGTCTCCTCGGTCGAGCGCGCCGTCACGCCGACCGGCCACGGCGGGCACGGCCTCGGGGGCGTGCTCTCGGCGCTCGTGATGATCGGGGTCGCCGCGGTCGTGCTGTGGACCGTGGCGGCGGCGTGGTTCGTGCCTCCGCTGCACCACGGTCGCACCGGGCGTCTGCTCGCCACGGAGTCGTGGGCGATGGCCGCGGGCGTCGCCGTCATGTGCCTCGGCTTCTGACCGCGGGGCGGGCGGGACTCGGGCGACCCGACCGGGCGGCTCAGGTGCGCGCGGCCGGACGCACGAACGCCC
>NZ_SSDO01000382.1:0-10148 GCF_004794395.1 Microbacterium sp. K41
CACGGCCGCCGCGACCCCGGCGAGCAGACCGCCGCCCACCGCCCCGAGCTCGAGCCCGCGCAGCCCGACGGCCAGCACCTCCGCTGTGAGCAGCACGCCCATCACGGTCACGGCTCCGAACGCGAGCGTGAGTGCGCCTGCCGAGAGGTGCGACACGATCACCTGCCAGCGCGGCATCCCGGTGGTCTCGCCGCGACGGTGCCGCAGTGTGCTCACCGCGAAGGCCCCCGCGGCGATCACCCCGGCGACCACGGCGACCGGCATCGCCAGACCCGTCTCGCCGGTCAGCGGCCTGGACGCCCCGCGCAGCACGACGAGTCCCGCGCCGACGCCGAGCACGAAGCACACGGCGGTCGCCGCGACCGCTGCAGCCTCGGCGCGCAGCCTCCGGTCCCTCTCCATGCGCTCATGCAAGCACGGGGCGCCGACGTGCGCACCCCCGACTCCGCGCACGCCGGACACGCGACGAGGCCCGGAACCCCGCGTGCTGCGGTGCTCCGGGCCTCGTCGATCTCCGGTCGCGCGCCCTCCGGTCGCCCGCGGATCAGGCGTCGACGTCGCCGCGCCAGGCGCCCGTCTCGACGCCGCGCCCCTCGATGAACTCCTTGAAGTTCTTGAGGTCCTTCTTCACCGCGTGCGAGCCGGCGCCGACGAGCGCGCCCACGTTCTCCAGCAGCCCCTCCGGCTCCCAGTCGAGCTGCACCGTGACGCGGGTCGACGTGTCGTCGAGCTTGTGGAAGGTCACCACGCCCGCGTGCTCGGTCT
Source organism: Microbacterium sp. K41 (assembly GCF_004794395.1). Classification (NCBI taxonomy): domain Bacteria; kingdom Bacillati; phylum Actinomycetota; class Actinomycetes; order Micrococcales; family Microbacteriaceae; genus Microbacterium; species Microbacterium sp. K41. The sequence continues at coordinate 766 of NZ_SSDO01000382.1, forward strand.
CGCCGCCGACGCTGTTCCAGGCGACGCGCTCATCCGGGTGCTGCTCGGTGATCTCGGCGTCGAACTCGCGCTCCGCTCCACCCACGTTCACCTTCCAGTGGGTGTGGGTGTCGTCGGTCTGCGTGATGGACACGACCTCGTCGAGGAACTTCGGGAAGCTCTCGAACTGCGTCCACTGGTTGTATGCCGTGCGGACGGGAACGTCGACGTCGATGGTCTCGATGATCTGCACCATGGGATGCTCCTCTGCTGTTCGTCGTTCGTGTGCTTCCATTCAGGCGTCACGAGCCGGTATCGGCCACGGGGTTGACATCGCAGCGCGGATCGACGACTGTCCTCAGCTCGACGTCATCCGGCCGAAGGTCGCCTCGATGTCGGCCATCTCCATCTCGGCGGTGGCCTGGATGAGCGCCTGCAGCTCGGCGTCCGCACCCGGCGCGAACTCCTCGGGGCGCTCCGGCGCGATGACGGACGGCACGCCCTCCGGCGCCTGCTGGTCGGCGATCAGCTCGGTGCCGTCGCCCGACGGCGACATCCCCTGGAAGATGCGTCCGGCCTCGGAACGGTCGTCCAGGTCGAACGAGTACTGCGTGCTCTGCAGACCGAGGTCGAGCAGCCGCTTCACCTCGGGGAACCTCTCGGCGTTCGTCTTGGGGATCGGCAGGCTGGTGCGCCAGTTCACCCCCAGCGTCTCGAGCGCCTTCGCGTAGGCGTTCTCGTGCGCCTGATCGCGCACGATGAGGTACGAGATCGTGGAGCGCGCCGTCTTGTTCGCCGTCATCTCGTACAGGCGGCACTTCTGCAGCCTGCCGGTCGACTCGAGCATGAGGTTGTAGAGCAGGTCGAGCACGAGGTTGCCGGAGTTGTACACGTAGCTGCCCATCCACGGGTTCCCCGCCGCGTCCACCGGCAGGGCGCCCTGCGCGCCGACCAGGTAGTGGTGGATGTTGCTGTGGTCGAGCGCGATCTCGAGCGGCACCGCGCCGCCGGCTCCCGGTGCGTCCACGGGGGCGTCCTTCTTGCCCTGGTATGCGGGGGAGCCGTCGAGCAGCCGGGAGATCGTCGTGCCGATCAGCTCGACGTGGCTGATCTCCTCGGTGCCGATGCCCTGGATGAGGTCGCGATACGGCTTGCCCGCTGGACCACGGAAGTTGATGCTCTGGAACAGGTACTGCATCATCGTGCGCATCTCGCCGAACTGGCCGCCCAGACCCTCCTGCAGCGCGTTGGCCGCCGCGGGGTCCGGTTCATCGACCTCGATGTCGTTGATGAGCTGCTGCAGGTGGAAGTACATGTCGGCCTCCTCGCCGGGTCGTTTGTCACTGGGCGGCCCACTCTCCGCCGTCCCGACGGATCCACCACCCCGATGGACGGGTCGGCAGTCGGCGCGTATCATCCCGCGCCCGCGGGCGCACTAGCGTGGAGGCCATGCGCATCCCCGCCGCGATCCGCGCCTCCCAGCGGTCACCGCTGCTGCAGGTCGTGAAGTCGGCCGCGGCCACGATCGCGGCCTGGCTGATCGCGGGCTGGGCCTTCCCGGGGCAGCTGCCCGTGTTCGCGGCGATCGCGGCCCTGCTGGTGGTGCAGCCGAGCGTCAACCAGTCGCTGTCCAAGGCGCTGGAGCGCAGCATCGGCGTGATCGTCGGCGTGGTGATCGCCGTCGCGCTGGGGCTCCTCCTCGGCTCACCGAGCTGGATCGTGCTGCTCGCGATCGTGGTGGCGATGCTCGTCGCCTGGATCTTCCGCGCCTCGCCGGGCACCGGCAACCAGGTGGCGATCTCGGCGATGCTCGTGCTGGCCCTGGGGTCGTCGAGCCCGGAGTATGCGATCGCCCGCATCGCCGAGACGCTGATCGGCGTGGTGATCGGCATCGTGGTGAACGCCCTGATCGTGCCGCCCGTGCTGGTCGAGCCGGCACGGCGCGACGTCGGACTCCTCGGGCGCGAGCTCGCGGCGAGCCTGGACCGCCTCGCCGATGCCCTCCCCGAGCCGCAGACCCCCGCGCGGCTCCAGGAGCTGATGCTCGAGGTGCGGCTGCTCCGCCCGATGAAGGATGCCGCCGAGGCCGCGATCGCCGCCGGGGAGGAGTCGCTCACCCTCAACCCGCGCCGCTCGACCCACCGGGCCGACCTGGCGGAACTGCGGCAGCTGCTCGACCGCCTGTCCCCCATCGTCACGCAGACCATCGGGATGACCCGCGCCTACTTCGACCACTACGACGACCGCCTCGGCGAGGAGCCGGCGGTGGCCGCGATCGCGGAGCAGCTGCGCCGGGCGGGGCACGACGTGCGGCTCGCAGTGCAGTCGTCCGCGCCGGCGCCCGAGCCCGAGGCGCTGACCTCGGCGATCCCGGCCCTCACGGCGCCGCTGGTGGTCCGTCCGCCGTCGTCGCAGCACTGGATCCTCGTCGGGTCGCTCATGGAGGACCTGCGGCGGATCCGCGGGGAGCTGCTCGACGAGGAGTGACCGCGCGTACCCTGTGAGCATGGCCGGTATGACCGTGGACGCCGCCGTGGCCGAGCTCGCGGCGCTCGAAGATCCGAAGCAGCGCGCGGCGAACGAGAAGCGCGGCGACGACCACGGCATCAACCTCAGCCGGATGCGCGCCCTGGCCAAGCGGATCGGGACCGACCAGGCGCTCGCGACCGCGCTGTGGGCGACCGGCGACACCGCCGCCCGGCTCTTGGCGATCCTGATCTGCCGGCCGCGGGACTTCACCGCCGACGAGCTGGACGCCCTGCTGCGCGACACGCGTCCGCCGAAGGTCAACGACTGGTTCGTGAACTACGTCGTGAAGAAGTCGCCGCTCACGGAGGAGCTCCGCACCCGCTGGTTCGACGACCCGGATCCCACCGTGGCCGCGGCCGCCTGGTCGCTCACGACCGTGCGCGTCGCGAAAGAGCACGACGGGCTCGATCTCGACGCGCTGCTCGACCGCATCGAGCGTGACCTCGCCGACGCGCCGCCACGCTTGCAGTGGGCGATGAACGAGACGCTCGCGACGATCGGCATCTTCCACCGGGAGCACCGCTCCAGGGCCATCGACATCGGCGAGCGCCTGCGTGTCCTGGCGGACTACCCCACCGCTCCCGGCTGCACCTCGCCGTTCGCCCCGCTGTGGATCGCCGAGATCGTGCGGCGCCGCGAGGGCTGACGCTCGAGCGCGGCGTGGCGGGACCCGGTTCGCGCAGTGGCGGGTAACGTTATACACTTTTCTGATCGCGTGCACTCTGGGGGTGACCGCACTGGGCGGTCTCTGGTGTGCGCGGTGAAGACCACACACTGGGGAGAACCATGGCCACGCAAGATGAGCTGAACCAGCTGATCGACGACATCGCCCACGACATCAACGGCTTCATCGGCGCGTCGATCGTCGACCTGGAGTCGGGGCTGCCGATCACGTCGAGCTCGACCCGACCGGACTTCGATCTCGATGTCGCGAGCGCCTTCAACGCCGAGATCGTGAAGAACAAGAACCGCACCATCGAGGCGCTCGGGCTCGACGCCCACCTGGAGGACATGCTGCTCACGCTCGACACGCAGCTGCACCTCCTCAAGCTCATCGACGGCGGCATGTTCCTGTACATCGCGGCCGATCGGCAGGCGACGAACCTGGCGATGCTGCGCTCGTCGGTGAACCGCCACGTCACGGCGCTCGCCGCTTGACCGAGGAGGCCGTCGGGAGCGGCCTCGGAAGCTCGCGGCCACGCAGGGCACACTCCTCGGAGAAGCCGCTGAGACGCTCTCGTTGGCGACGAGCAGACATGCCGACCCGATATCGCATGATCTTCGCGGGGCCCGTCGGCGCCGGCAAGACCACCGCGGTGCGCGCTCTGAGCGACGTGCCGCCGGTCGACACCGACGTGCCGATGAGCGCCACCGCGGCCCAGGGCGAGGACAAGACGACGACCACGGTCGGGCTCGACTTCGGCACGTGGCGGCCGACACCCGAGGTCTCTGTCGCGCTCATCGGCGTACCGGGGCAGCGCCGGTTCGCCGCAGCACGACCGAACGTGTCGCTGCCCGGCACCCGCATCCTGCTCTGGGTGCGGGGCGATCAGCCCACCATGACCTCCGACACGGCGGAGTGGTTGCGACTGTTCCCCGCCGAGCTGCATCGGCTGATCATCGTCGTCAGCCACAGCGACAACCGATCGATCGGCTCGATCCGTCGGGCTCTCGCCGACGTGCTGCAGCAGTACGCGGTGCCACCCTCGCGCGTGCTCGCGGCCGACGCCCGCGACCGCGACAGCGTGATGCGCGTCGCCAGCGCTGCGCTCGACCTTCCGGAGGAGAACTGATGAGACCACACGGTGACGCGGAGGCCGCTCCGCACGACCCGTCACGCATGCACCCCGACATCGCCGGCAACTGGGCGCTCTGGTCGGGCATCGTGAACCAGTCCGCCATCACCCGGCTGGAGCAGCTGAAGAGCCGCTTCCCCGAGCTGACCTCGGCCGTCCTCGGCACCGCCGACGGCCTGCACATCGCGTCGATCGGACTCGACCCGCAGTCGGGCGAGCACCTCGCGGCCATGAACGGTTCGCTGTTCGGCGTGGCCCGCGCCGAGGCGGAGATCATCTCGGGCGGTACCGAACCCACGCTGTCCGCGATCGTCTCGCTGTCGGTGGAAGACAGCCAGATGGCGCTGCTGAGCTTCATCCTCGCGCCGTACGGGCAGCTGCTGCTGTCGGTGTCGGCCGCGGAATCGCAGCTCGGCGCGGTCATCGTGCACGCGCGGTCCACGGCCTACGAGCTGCTGACCGCACTGGGCGTGACGGGAACGGGAGTCTGATGCAGATGCGATGATCGAGGGACCATGACTTCCCCGCCGCGGCTCGAGCCCGCCACCGTTCCCGACGCGGCCGATCCGGACGCCGTGTACCTGACGTTCGTGGAGTGGGTGGAGTCGACGGGCATCCGGCTCTACCCCGCCCAGGACGAGGCGCTCATCGAGATCGTCTCGGGGAACAACCTGATCCTCTCGACGCCCACCGGAACCGGCAAGTCGCTGGTTGCGGTGGGGGCGCACTTCGCCGCGCTCGTCGGCGACCGTCGGAGCTTCTACACGGCGCCGATCAAGGCGCTCGTGAGCGAGAAGTTCTTCGCCCTGGTCGACGTCTTCGGCGCCGAGAACGTCGGCATGATCACGGGCGACTCCTCGGTCAACGCGGAAGCTCCCATCATCTGCTGCACCGCCGAGATCCTCGCCAACCTCGCCCTGCGGCACGGCAGCGACGCCGACGTGGGACTGGTCGTGATGGATGAGTTCCACTTCTACGCCGACCCGGAGCGCGGGTGGGCGTGGCAGGTGCCGTTGCTGGAGCTGCTGCAGGCGCAGTTCGTGCTCATGTCGGCGACCCTCGGCGACGTGACCGCGCTCGCTGCCGACCTGACCCGACGCACGGGCAGGGAGACCGCGACGGTCACGGGTGTCGAGCGCCCGGTGCCGCTGCACTTCTTCTACGAGACGACGCCCATCCACGAGACGATCGACGACCTGCTCGCCACCGGGCAGGCGCCGGTCTACATCGTGCACTTCTCGCAGTCGGCGGCCATGGAGCGCGCCCAGGCGCTGTCGAGCACGAAGGTCGCGTCGCGCGAGCAGCGCGACGAGATCGCGGCCCTGATCGCCGAGTTCCGCTTCACCACGGCGTTCGGCAAGACGCTGTCGCGATTCCTGCGCGCCGGGATCGGCGTGCATCACGCGGGCATGCTCCCGAAGTACCGCCGCCTGGTCGAGCAGCTCGCCCAGCGCGGACTGCTACGGGTGATCTGCGGCACCGACACGCTGGGGGTCGGCATCAACGTGCCCATCCGCACGGTGCTGCTGACCGCCCTGACGAAGTTCGACGGCACGCGGATGCGGCAGCTCAACGCCCGCGAGTTCCATCAGATCGCGGGGCGTGCGGGGCGTGCGGGCTTCGACACCGCGGGCACCGTCGTGGCCCAGGCTCCGGAGCACGAGACCGAGAACCTCGCCGCGATCCGCAAGGCCGGAGACGACCCGAAGAAGAAGCGGAAGATCATCCGCAAGAAGGCGCCCGACGGGTTCGTGTCGTGGGGCGAGCCGTCGTTCCGCAAGCTCATCGACGCGACACCCGAGACGCTGACCTCGCACATGCAGATCACCAGCGCCATGATGCTCAACGTGATCGCGCGCGGCGGCGACGTGTTCGCCCACATGCGCCGCCTGGTCTACGACAACCACGAGACCCGCGTCCGACAGCGGGAGCTGGCGCTCCGGGCGATCGGCATCTTCCGCACGCTGCGGGAGTCGGGAGTCGTGCAGCGCACCGCCGACGGCGACATCCGCCTCACGGTCGACCTGCCGCCGAACTTCGCCCTCAACCAGCCGCTGTCGCCGTTCGCCCTCGCCGCGTTCGACCTGCTCGACCCCGACCCGTCCGCGGGGACCGGCACGGGCTCGTACGCGCTCGACATGATCTCGATCGTGGAGTCGACGCTCGACGACCCGCGCGCCGTGCTCAGCCAGCAGGAGTTCCTCGCCCGCGGCGAGGCGGTCGCGGCGATGAAGGCGGAGGGGATCGAGTACGACGAGCGGATGGAGCTGCTGGAGCAGATCACCTACCCGCGCCCGCTCGACGAGCTGTTGGACGCCGCGTTCGAGACGTTCAGCGCCGCGCAGCCGTGGATCCGCGACTTCTCCCTCCGCCCCAAGTCGGTCGTGCGCGACATGTACGAGCGGGCCATGTCGTTCGGGGAATACGTCGCGTTCTACAAGATCGCCCGGTCGGAGGGCGTGGTGCTGCGCTACCTGTCCGACGCGTACCGCGCGGCATCGCAGACGATCCCCGAGGAGCGCAAGGACGAGGACCTCCGCGACCTCATCGCGTGGCTGGGCGAGCTCGTGCGCCAGATCGACTCCAGCCTGCTCGACGAGTGGACCGAGCTCGCGACGGGCACCGACAACGGCCGCTTCGACCCGCACGCGCCGGACGAGCCGATCGTGCCGCCCGCCCCGAAGCGCCTCACCGCCAACACCCGGGCGTTCCGCATCCTGGTGCGCAACGAGCTGTTCCGTCGCGTGCAGCTGGCCGCGCGGGAGGACGTGGCGGCACTCGCCGAGCTCGACCCCGGCTTCGGCGCCGACGCCTGGTCGGACGCGCTCGACGGCTACTTCGCCGAGCACGACGAGATCCTGACCGGTGCCGACGCCCGCAGCTCCCGGCTGCTGCTGCTCACCGAGGGCCCGACGGCCTGGACCGCGCGGCAGATCCTCGACGACCCCGCGGGCGACCACGACTGGGGCATCAGCGCCACGATCGACCTCGCCGCCTCAGACGAGGCCGGCGAGGCGGTCGTCACCGTGACCGCGGTCGACCGGCTCTGAGCCGGCGCGGGACCGACGGGCGTCAGGCCTGCATCACCGCGAGCACGTTGCCCGCCGGGTCGCGGAACCACGCGATGTCGGGCCCGCGTCCGTCGCCGCGCACGATCCCGCGGTCGTCCGAGGGGAACACGTCGTCGGGGTAGATCTTCGTCTCGACCCCCTTGGCGCGCAGCTCGTCGACCGCGGCATCCACATCAGCCACCGGGAAGTTCAGGATCGTGAAGCTCGCCGGCTCGTGGTTCGGCTTGTCGTACACGAGGATGCTGCCGCCGCTGGCGAGCCGCAGCTCGAGGAAGCCCATCGCATTCCGGGCGACCTCGAGCCCGAGGGTCTCGCCGTAGAACCGTTGCGCCGCGTCGAGGTCGTCGACACTGAAACCGCTGAACGCATCCTGCACCGTGAACGCCGTCATGTTCCCAGGATCCGCCGTCGCAGGACCCCTGTCGACCCCCTTCACGACGCAGCCCGCACCAGTCGCGTCACGAGATCGACGTAGGGCACGCCCGCGGCGGCGAACATGCGCGGCACCTGTGACGCCGCGGTCATGCCCGGCATGGTGTTGACCTCGTTCAGCACGGGCCCCCGCTCCGTGAGGAAGAAGTCCATGCGGGCCACGCCGTCGCAGCCGAGGGCGTCGAACACGGCCACCGCCGCCCGCTGCAGGGCGCTCGTCTGCGCGGGATCCAGCTGCGCGGGAACCGTGAAGCGGGCCGAGCCGTCGTACTTGGTCGCGGTGTCGAACAGTCCGGGCGCGTGGATCTCCAGGGGCGGGGCCGCCCACCGCACGCCGCCTCTCTCGCGGATCACGGCCACGTCCACCTCCCGGCCGCGCACGACCTCCTCGACGAGGATCCGCCGGTCGAAGCGCGCGGCCTCCCGCAGCGCCCCCAGCAGCTCGCCCTCCGCCGACACCAGGCTCACACCGTGGCTCGACCCGGCCGACACGGGTTTCACCACCACGGGCTCGTCGAACTCCGCGTCGCCGAGGTCCGCCGCCCCCACCAGCCGCCCCCGCGCGGTGCCGATGCCGACCGCCTGGGCCACGAGCTTCGTGGTCCACTTGTCCATGCCGATCGCGCCCGCCCGCAGCCCGGAGCCGACCACGCGCACCCCGGCGAGTGCGCACAGGGCCGCGAGCGCACCGTCCTCCCCGAGCACCCCGTGCACGGCGGGGAACACGACGTCGACCGTGGCCAGGAGCCCGAGCGCCTGCTGCAGTGACTCTGCCGCGCTCCCGGCCGTGGGCAGCGCGTCGGACCGCCACACGCCGTCGCGGCCGATGGTCGCACACACCACCTCGTGGTCGCCGAGTCGCAGCGCTGCGGCGACCGCGGCCGCCGACGCCAGCGACACGTCGTGCTCGGAGTTCTGCCCCCCGCCGATCACCAGCACCCTGGTCGTCATGCGATCCCCCTCTCCACGCGCGGGCCGATGCCGGTGACGATGGTGTGCGGGATGGTGCCCGCCCACCTCGCCCAGTCCTGCGCCGACGGCACCGCGCCGCCCTCCGGTCCGAACACGGTCGCGACGGCCCCGCGCGGCACCGCGGTCGCTCCCGTGTCGATCACGATCTGGTCCATCGACACCCGCCCGACGATGGGGTGCCTGCCACCGTCGAGCTCCACGCCGGCATCCCGCGCGAGCTCGCGCGGGATGCCGTCGGCGTATCCGACGCCCACGACCGCGAGGTGGGTCGCCCGATCCGTCACGTGCGCGCCGCCGTACCCGACCGCGGTGCCCGCCGGCACGAACGCGCTGTGCACCACCGCGGCGGTGAACCGCGCCGCGCCGGTCAGCACGGTGGTGAGCGACGGATCGATGCCGACGAGCCCGGCCCCCACGCGCACCAGGTCGAAGTGCGTCGCCGGATCGGTCAGCGCGCCGGAGGTCGCGGCGAGGTGCACGAGCACCGGACCGAAGCCGGCGCGGAGCACCGCGTCGCGGCCGTGCCGCATCCGCAGCACCGCCGCGGCGTTGGCGGCCGGATCGGCCTCATCCGCGCGCGGCAGATGCCCCATCACCCCGACCA
>NZ_SSDO01000383.1:0-7531 GCF_004794395.1 Microbacterium sp. K41
CCGCACCGCGCGCGAGCTCGGGCTGCGCCGCGTGCTCACCTCGGGCGGAGCGTCCGCCGCGATCGACGGCATCGACACGCTGCGCGCCCTGGTCGCCGCGGCCGAGGGCGCGATCGAGGTCATGGCCGGCAGCGGCGTCGACGTCGCGAGTGCCCCCGTGCTCGCCGAGACCGGCATCGACGCGCTCCACTTCTCCGCCAAGCGCACGGTCGTCGCCGAAGGCGGCGTGCGCATGGGCTCGGCGTCCGACGGCGTGGGCGGCTACGAGGTCACCGACCGCGACATCGCGGTCGCGATCAGGGACGCGCTCGCGGGGCGCGACCGGTAGGGTCGCAGCGTGACCGACACCCGCGAGTTCACCGATTCCCACGGCATCGCCATCGTCTACGACGTCCACCCGGCTGCGGGCGAGCCCCGCGGCGTCGTGCAGCTGCTGCACGGCGTGGGCGAGCACGCCGGCCGCTATCCCGCGCTGATCGCCGCGCTCACCGGCGCGGGCTTCCACGTGTACGCCGACGACCACCGCGGCCACGGGCGCACCGGTCTGCGTCAGCACGGCGACCCCGAGAAGCTGGGGCGGCTCGGCCCCGGCGGACTCCGGGCGGCGAAGGACGCGATCTGGCAGCTCACCGGCATCATCCGCGACGAGAACCCCGGCCTGCCGCTCGTGCTCCTCGGGCACTCGTGGGGGTCGTTCCTGGCGCAGATGCTCGTGAACGAGCACGCCGAGGCGTACGACGCGGTGATCCTCTCCGGCTCGGCCCTGCGGACCCCGCGGTCGCTGAACCCCGCGCCGCTGAACGCCGCGTGGGCCGCCGACGACGCGACCGGATACGAGTGGCTGAGCCGCGACCCCGCGGTGTGGAAGTCCTTCGAGGAGGACCCGCTCACCACGGGCGTGCCCCTGCTGAAGCTCTTCGGTCCGCTCGACGCGGCGCGACTCTACGGGCGTCCGGCGAAGCACCTCGCCCGCGACCTGCCGATGCTCCTCCTGGTCGGCCGCGACGACCCGGTCGGCGGTCCGCGCAGCGTCCACAAGCTCGCCGACGAGTACCGCCGCCGCTCGGGCCTCACCGACGTCACGACCCTCGTGTACCCCGACGCCCGCCACGAGATCTTCAACGAGCAGCAGCAGGACGAGGTGCGCGCCGACGTGCTCGCGTGGCTCGACGCGCACATCCCCGCCCGCTGACACCCCCGCTGCCGGGCGGCGACCCCGGTGCGAGGTCGTTATCGGCCCTCCGCCCGGCCTCGTGGGCCCCTTTTCGCACCCGCACCGGCCCGTCCGCACCCACACCCGCACGCGACCGAGGCGGACTGTGACGCGGGATGACGCGCGGTGAAGGAGTGTGACGCGAGCGCGCCGCGCCCGGCGTCGGCGACCTAGATTCGGGCTCATCCGCAGCAGGGACGGGAGGGCGCGCGGCGATGGGTTTCCGGAGCGACTGGCACGAATGGCATGCGGCGCGCGAGCGCTACGCCGGCGCGGAGTACGGGCCGTCCGCGCTCGAGTCCACGAACTGGCTCATCAGCGAGCCCGCGGCCGTCGACGGCATCCCCGGGCTCTGGGCCCTCGCCGGCGACGATGGCATCCGCGGCACCGAGCTCGGTCAGGCGGGGTCGAGCGTCACCCTCCGTGGCACCCAGACCCTGCGTCTGGGTCGCCGCGAGCTGCGCGTGTTCGACCGCAACGGAGCGATCGCGCTGCGCGTGTGGAACCCCGCGCGCCCGCAGCGGGAGTGGTTCACGGCGATCGACGCCTACGCCCCGGACGAGCGGTGGCGGCTGCCCGCCACGTTCGAGCCGACGCCGGGCGAGCGGATCCTGGTGACCTCGGTCGACGGCGCCTCGCGCGAGACGGACGTGGCGGGGCGCCTGCACTTCACGCTCGCCGGAGCCCCGCACACCCTCACGGTCACCCGCACCGGTCAGGGCACGCTGAGCGCGGTGTTCTCCGACGGCACCAGCGGCCTGGAGACGTACCGGTTCCGTTTCCTCCCGATCGACGAGCCCGCCGAGGACGGGACGGCGGTGCTCGACTTCACGCGCGCCTACCTGCCGCCGTGCGCGTTCTCCGACCAGTTCGTGTGCCCGCTGCCGCCACCGGGCAACCGCTACTCCACGCCCATCCGCGCGGGGGAGCGCGTGGTGGTGCTCGGCGGCTGACCCGCGCGGCACGGCGCGCCTTAAGCTGGAGTCGTGCACGGTGAATACAAGGTCCCTGGGGGCAAGCTCGTCGTCGTCGACCTCGAGGTGGAGAACGACCGGATCGCGCGGTTCCGGCTCGCCGGCGACTTCTTCCTGGAACCGGACTCGGCGCTCGACGACATCAATGCGGCGGTCGAGGGTCTGCCCGTGGAGTCCGACGCCTCCGCGATCGCGGCCGCCGTCCGCGGGGCCCTCCCCGAGGGGGCGCAGCTGCTCGGCTTCACGCCGGAGGCGGTCGGCACCGCCGTGCGACGTGCCCTGGTCACCGCGCCGGGCTGGCGCGACTTCGACTGGGAGATCGTGCACGACAGGGCCGTCTCCCCGCGCATGAACCTCGCGCTCGACGAGGTGCTCACGTCGCGCGTGGGCGAGGGGCGTCGTCGTCCCACGCTGCGCATCTGGGAGTGGGACGAGTCGGCGGTCGTGATCGGCTCGTTCCAGTCGTACCGCAACGAGGTCGACCCGGAGGGCGCGGCCCGGCACGGGTTCGACGTGGTGCGCCGCATCTCCGGCGGCGGTGCCATGCTCATGGCGGCCGGCCAGATCATCACCTACTCGCTGTACGTGCCGGCGTCGCTCGTGGCGGGCATGACCTTCGCCGACTCCTACGCGTTCCTGGACGACTGGGTGCTGCAGGCCCTGCGCTCGCTCGGCATCGACGCGGTGTACCAGCCGCTCAACGACATCGCGAGCCCCACCGGCAAGATCGGCGGCGCCGCGCAGAAGCGTCTCGCCAACGGCGGGGTGCTGCACCACGCGACGCTGTCGTACGACATCGACGGTCAGGTGATGACCGAGGTGCTGCGCATCGGCCGCGAGAAGCTCAGCGACAAGGGCACCACGTCGGCGGCGAAGCGCGTCGACCCGCTGCGCAGCCAGACCGGGCTCGAGCGGGCGGAGATCATCGACCGGTTCGTGGAGACGTTCCGCTCGCTCACGTCCGCCGAAGACGGCACGATCACGCCGGAGGAGTACGCCGACGCCGAGGCTCTGGTGGAGTCGAAGTTCTCCACCGACGCGTGGCTGCACCGGGTGCCGTGACGACCTCGGACGCGGGCGCGGGCCGTCCCGTCGCCGCGGAGGGGGCGCCGCGGGGTGCGGTCGAGATCGTGGAGGGCGACAACCTCGCCGTCGCCGCGACCCTGCCGTCCGGATCGTTCACGCTGGTGTACCTCGATCCGCCGTTCAACACCGGGCGGGCGCGCGAGCGGCAGGTCGTGACCGCACGGCGGACGTTCACGACTCCTCACGACCCCGCCGACCCGGAGGCCCCCGGTGCCGACGGGCCTGATGCGGAGGCAGATCCGCGGACTTCCGGACCCGCGACGACCGAGGCCGAGGTGCGGCACGGGTTCCACGGCCACGCGTACGAGCGGGTGCGGGGCATGCTCCGCGCGTACGACGACAGCTTCGACGACTACGGCGCCTTCCTGATGCCGCGGCTGGAGGAGGCGTGGCGGCTCCTGGGCGACGACGGCACGCTGTATCTGCACCTCGACTACCGGGAGGCGCACTACGCCAAGGTGATGCTCGACGCGGTGTTCGGGCGGGACTGCTTCCTCAACGAGCTGATCTGGGCCTACGACTACGGGGCGAAGTCGCGGCGGCGCTGGCCCACCAAGCACGACACGATCCTGGTGTACGTGAAGAACCCGCGCACGTACGTGTTCAACTCCGACGACGTCGACCGCGAGCCGTACATGGCTCCCGGTCTGGTCACGGCGGAGAAGGCGGCGCGCGGCAAGCTCCCCACCGACGTGTGGTGGCACACCATCGTCCCCACCACGGGTCGCGAGAAGACGGGCTATCCGACGCAGAAGCCCGAGGGGATCCTGCGGCGCATCGTCACGGCGTCGAGCCGTCCGGGCGATCGCGTGCTCGACCTCTTCGCGGGCAGCGGCACGACCGGGGCGGTGGCGTCGGCGCTGGGCCGTGACGCGGTGCTGGTCGACGACAACCCCGAGGCGGTGCGGATCATGGCCGAGCGCATGCCGCACGCCGAGGTCCGTCGCGGTTGAGGCTCAGACCGCGACAGAGACCTTGCGCAGCGTCTCGGTCACGGTCCACACCGTGCGCATGCCGGCCGACAGGCGCATCACCGACCCGGGCCCGACCTCGACAGACGGCAGCGCGGGCTCGGTGAACTCGATGGTCGCGCGGCCAGACAGCACCACGAACACCTCATCCTCCTCGGTGTCGCTCGCGGCGCCCGGTGTCATCTCCCAGACGCCGATCTCCGTCCCGTCCGCGGCGTCGAGCACGGCATACGCCGCGGTCGGCGCTCCGTCGCGCACCTCGTCCGCGGGCAGGGGCTCGTGCGCGAGGGCGACGGCGCGCGCGTCCACGGGCGTGCCCGGTGTCAGCGCGGTCACGAGTCGAACCCCATGCCGAGGGCGTCGAGCGTCTTCAGGAACGGGCCGCGTCGTCCCCCGTCGTGGTCGGCGCGGTCCATCGCGGCGCGCACCAGGTTGATGCCGATCGAGGCGGCGGGCTCGGGCGGGAAGGGGATCGGCTTCTCGCGCACCATGCGCAGCTCCGTGCGCTCGGTCTCCTCCCCGGCGAGCTTGTCGAGCATCACGTCGGCGGCGAACCGCGCGGCGCCCACCCCGAGCCCGGTGAATCCCGTGGCGTAGGCCACGCGCCCGCGACGGGCCGTGCCGAAGAACGCGCAGAACCGGCTGGAGGAGTCGATCGCGCCGGCCCAGCGGTGCGTGAAGCGGAGCCCCGCGAGCTGCGGGAACGTGGTGAAGAAGTGCGAGGCGAGGCGGCGGTGGCTCTCCATCCGGTCCTCGTACGCGGGGCGCACCTTCCCGCCGAAGTGGTAGACCGCGTCGTAGCCGCCGAACAGGATCCGGTCGTCGGCGGTGAGCCGGTAGTAGTGGAACTGGTTGGCGCTGTCGGCGAGGCCCTGGCGGTTGCGCCAGCCGATCGCGTCGAGCTGCTCCGCCGACAGCGGCTCGGTCATCAACACGTAGTCGTACACGGGCACCGTCATGAGCCGGTTGCGCTTCAGCAGCGAAGGGAACACGTTCGTGGCGAGGGCGATGTTCTCCGCGGTCACCCGTCCGCCGTCGGTCACGAGGGTGACCGGGCCGGCGTCGGGTCCCTCGATGCGGCGCACCATCGTGTGCTCGTGGATCTGCACGCCGAGCTCGACGGCCAGGCGCGCGAGCTCCAGGCCGAGCTTGGCGGGGTGCACGAGGGCCGTGCCCTCCCGGTCCCACGCGCCGGCGAGGAACGTGGGGGAGTGCACCTCGGCCTGCACGGCGTCGCGGTCGAGGAAGCCCTCCTCCTCGCGTAGCCACTCCACCTGGTGCGGCTCCACGGCCACGGCCAGCTGGCCCGTGCGCTCGAACTCGGCGTCGAGGGCGTACCGGCGCACGGTGTCCTCGATGCCGTCGAGGTTCTGCCGCCCCAGCTCCTCGAGCCGGTCGATCTCCTCCGGCCACCGGTTCACGCCGTTCTCGTGGCCGTGCGTGATGCTGGCCTCGCAGAAGCCGCCGTTGCGTCCCGACGCGGCCCAGGCCACGCGCGAGGCCTCCAGCAGCACGACCGTGCGCCCGGGGTCGCGCTCCTTCGCCCTGATCGCGGTCCACAGCCCGGTGTAGCCGCCGCCGACGATCGCGAGGTCGGCGTGCGCCGCCCCGCGCAGCGGCGGATGCGTCGGGCGGTCGACGTCGTCGAGCCAGAAGACCGACAGGGCGGTGTCGCGCAGGGACTCGTCGATGACGGACGGCGCGGGACGCCGGCGTTCGAAGACCGTGGTGCCCATGTTCACTCCCGGGTGCGGGGACGCGTCAGCGCGTTCCCCAGTTGTAGAGGTCTTTGTACAGTCCGGCATAGAGCAGGCTCTCGGTCTGCACGATGCCGGGGATGGTGCGGATGCGGGTGGCGATGAGGTCGATCAGGTGGTCGTCGTCCTCGCACACCGCCTCGACGAGGATGTCGAAGGTGCCGAGCGTGACGACGACGTACGCGAGCTCGGTGATCGCGGTCAGCTCCTCGGCGATCGCGCGGGGGTCGCCGGAGACGCGGATGCCGATCATCGACATGCGCCGGAAGCCGAGCTGGAGCGGATCGGTGACGGCGACGATCTGGATGATCCCGGCCTCGGTCATGCGCTGCACCCGCTGGCGGGCGGCGGCCTCGCTGAGACCGACCTCGCGCGCGATCTCGGAGTAGGGGCGACGGCCGTCCTCCTGCAGCAGCTCGACGATGCGCTTGGAGATGTCGTCGAGGGGCGGCTGCGGCGTCGGAGTCATGTACCGATAGTGACATTCTCAGGGGGCTGTCGCAACTGATTCCGTCGTTCGACCCTCGCCATCCTTCAGATTCCGCGTTCGAGTGGCTACCATGGCGCCATGCACACCCCGTCGACGACGACCGAGCCCCTGCACAACTTCCTCGGCGGCCGCGCCGTGCCCGCGCACGGACGGGGACGGCTGCCCCTGATCGACCCGGCGACCGAGGAGCCCTACGGCGAGATCCCCCTGTCGGACGCCGCCGACGTGGACGCGGCCGTCGCCGCCGCGGCCGCCGCGTTCCCGGAGTGGCGCGACACCACGCCCGCGCAGCGCCAGCTCGCCCTGTTCCGCATCGCCGACGAGATGGCCGAGCGGGCGGAGGAGTTCGCCGACCTGGAGTCGCGTGACACGGGCAAGCCGCGAGCCACGCTGGTCGCCGACGAGATCGAGCAGTCCATCGACCAGCTGCGCTTCTTCGCGGGTGCCGCGCGCAGCCTCGAGGGGCGGGCCGCCGCGGAGTACGTCGCCGGGCACACGTCGTTCGTGCGCCGCGAGCCGATCGGGGTCATCGCGCAGGTCACCCCGTGGAACTATCCGCTCAACATGGCGGTGTGGAAGATCGCGCCGGCGCTCGCCGCGGGCAACACCGTGGTGCTCAAGCCCGCGGAGGCGACGCCGCTCACCACGCTGCTGCTCGCCGAAATCGTCGCGCGGCACACCCCGCCCGGAGTGTTCAACGTGGTGCTGGGCGACCGCGACACCGGCGCCGCGCTGATCGCCCACCCGGTGCCGCAGATGGTCGCGATCACCGGCTCGGTGCGCGCGGGCATGGCGGTCGCCCGATCGGCCGCCGACGACGTGAAGCGCGTGCACCTGGAGCTCGGCGGCAAGGCGCCCGCCCTGGTGTTCGCCGACGCGGCGCTCGACCGCGCCGTGGAGGGCATCGTCGCCGGAGCGTTCTTCAACGCGGGACAGGACTGCACGGCCGCCACCCGGGTGCTCGTGCACGCGTCCAAGCACGACGAGCTCGTGGCGGCCCTGGTCGCCCGCGCCCGCACGCACGCGCGCACCGGCGGCCC
>NZ_SSDO01000384.1:0-8748 GCF_004794395.1 Microbacterium sp. K41
AGCAGCGCGTCGTAGTCGTAGCCGGCGACGCTCGAGGTGGCCCAGCCGATGCTGGCCGAGGAGCGGATGCCGCTCACCGGCGCGTCCGGGTCGATGACCGAGATCCGGGACAGGATCGCGCGCAGGTGGAAGCGCACGGCCTCGTCGCTGCCCCGGATCAGCACGACGACCCGGTCGTCGCTCACCCGTTCCGCGTCGGCGGTCGTGGGCAGCGCCTCCTGGACGTCGGCGTGGAAGCGGTCGACGATCCGGCGGAAGGCCCCGCTGCTCGACGCCTCGCGCAGGTCGGCGGGGTCGTCCAGCCGCACGTCCAGCACCGACCACGCCCCGTCGTTCTGCGCCTCGGCCTTGCGCAGGCGGGCTCTGGCACGGTCGGCCGCCCCGACGTCACCGCGCGCCGCGCTCTCCACCCGCACCAGCAGCACGAGGGTGAAGGCGGCGCAGGTGCTCACCACGATCGCGCCGACGGCGTTCATGCCCCGCAGGGCGCTCAACTGCGCCTCGGTGCTCACGCTCCCCGACACCAGTGCCGACGCCCCGCTGACCACGGAGACGACCGCGAAGCCGCACGCGGCGAGCGCGAGGGGCATCACGACGTCGCGCGCGGGAGGCTGCCCGCGCAGCAGCTCCCACGCGAGGAGCCCGGCGAACACGCCCATCGACAGGAAGACGAGGTGGAAGACCAGCAGGTACCAGGCCGTGCCCGCCGTGGACACCAGGGCGACCGGCACGCCGATCAGCGCCACGATCACCGGCAGCCAGGGGGCCGAGCGCCCGAAGTGGATCCGCACGCCGATCCAGACGAGGGGGATGAACACGACCGTCAGCGCCGACGAGGCGGCCCGCAGGACCGGGAGGCCGGTGTGATGCCCGGCCAGCCACAGGTACGCGCCCAGCATGCCGATCCCGAAGGCCACGCCCCACACGATCGTCGCCCTGGTCGGGCGCGCCAGGGTGGCGAGACCGATCACGATCGCGGTCAGCACGGTCACGACGGCGACCATGCTGGTGGTCACGTCGACGTTGACGGGCACGAGCGGTGTCATGCCGGATCCTTCCTCGGGGAACGGCGCGGGAAGCGCACGGTGACGGTGGTGCCGACGCCCACCTCGCTGTCGACGAGGATCTCCCCGTCGTGCGCGACGACGATGTCCCGCGCGATGCCCATGCCGAGCCCGGTGCCGGAGATCCCGCCCCGCACGGCGCTGTCGGTGCGGAAGTACGGCTCGAAGAGACGGGGCAGCTCGTCGGGGGCGATGCCCATGCCGGTGTCGACCACGCTCACCTCGGCCCTGGCATCGTCCGCGCCGACCCGCACCTGGATGCGGCCGCCGGACGGGGTGTACTTCACGGCGTTGCCGATCAGGTTGTCGAGCACCTGGCGCAGCCGGAACGCGTCGCCGGTGATGACCAGGCGGTCCGCGCCGTCGAGGCTCAGCTCCTGCCGGGCGGCGGTGATCAGCGGCGCGAAGGAGGCCGCGGACGCCTCCACCACCTCGCGCAGGTCCACCGGCTCGAACGGCTCCGGCGAGCTGCGGGTCTGCGCCTGCATGCTCGAGAGCAGGTCCTGCATCCGCTCTCCCGCGTTCGCGATCACCTCGACCTGCGCGGGCACGCGGCCCGGCAGGTCGTCGCGTTCGCGCAGCAGCTCCACGTGCCCGATGATCGCGGTGAGCGGGTTGCGCAGCTCGTGCGAGACGATCGCGGTGAGGGCCCTGCGCTCCTCCGCGGCCTCCAGGAGCGCGGTGACGTCGTCGATCACGACCAGCGCGATGTGCTCGCCCTCGCCGGCCCCGGCCATCGCCTGCGTGGTCACCTCCAGCGCCCGCCACTGTCCCGCGCCGTCGAACAGCCACACCCGTTCGGCGCGCAGCTCCTCCCCCGCGGCCGCCCGCGCCAGGGTCGTGCGCGCGGGGCTCAGGGCGGTGCCGCGCCGCGCGTCGTACTCGACCGAGGCGGAGGGCAGGGCGGCCCCGTAGCGGTCGCGGCCGTACAGCGCGCGGTAGGCGTCGTTCATCTGCAGGATCCGCCCCTGGGCGGTGACCACGACCAGGGCGACACCGAGCGCGTCGATGATCTGCGTCACCCGCTGCTGGTTGGTCTCGGCCCGCTCCGCCGCCCTGTTCACCTGCTCGGAGCGCCGCTGCAGCAGCCGTCGCGCGGCACCCGACCGCTGCGAGCCGATCCGCACCGTGACCCCGAGGAAGCTGAGGGTCACCACGACCGTCAGCACCCGCAGCAGCACGTCGGCCGGCTCCCCCGACCGGTCGGCGAAGAACACCAGACAGCCACTGCTGAAGGCGACACCGGTGAACACCCACGGCATCGAGAAGTAGGTCGCCAGCCACACCACGGGGAACACCCACAGGAACCCGAGCCGCAGGTCGGGGGCGTTGGTGGTGAAGCCGACGGCCAGGATGTCCAGCAGCGGGAGCGCGGTCACGGCGGTGCGCGGAAGCCGGCGCCACGGCACGAGCAGGGCGACGAGCGTGGTGACCACCACGAGGACGATCCCGACCACGAACATTGGGATCGTGAGCGTGTGCGGCTTGAAGCCCGCGACCATCACCACGATGGCGACGATGCTGCCCGCGAACACGAGTTGCCAACGCCAGATCGACACAGTGCGGATCATGAAGCCCCCGCCTCCTGGTCGATCCTCAGCTTTGTCGCAAGATTACTCAAAGATCGGGCCTACGCGCTCTTCAGGCGACATCGGCGTCCTACGATTCTGAGTGGGGGCCGACACTGCGACTGGGGATTTCGCAGACGCTGGGGCCGCGCGAGTGGGGATTCGCAGGCATCCGAGGCCGCGGTGGGGGAGCCGCGGCCTCGAACCCCTGTCAGCCGGGTTGATCGCCGGCTGGGGTGAGCCGATAGCCGACGCCGCGCACGGTCTCGATGTAGCGCGGCTCGGTAGGGCTGTCGCCGAGCTTGCGGCGCAGGTTGGCCATGTGGGTCTCGATGGCGCGCTTGTCCGGTTCACTGACGGGGTCGGCGGAGCCGGACGGCGCGCCGCGCAGACCCCGTGCGAGCTCCGCCTTGCTGCACACGCGGCGCCGCGACTCCAGCAGCGCGGCGAGCAGGTCGAACTCCGTGGGGGTGAGCTCGACCGGACGCTGCGCCACGAGCACGAGTCGCGTATCGAGGTCGAGGCTGAGGTCGCGATGCACGCGACCACGCCACGTGGACACCGTCGTGTCGGTCGCGGCGGCCGGCGGCGCGGGCGCGACCGGACGCTGCGTCGCCGTGGCGACCGGGAGCCGCGGTCGCCGCAGGAGCGCCTCGATCCGCGCGCGCAGCTCGCGCGGACGGAACGGCTTGACCAGGTACTCGTCGGCGCCCGAGGTGAGACCGAGCACCACGTCGGACTCCTCCGCGAGCGCGGACAGCATGATGATGAACGTGTCGCTGACCCTGCGGATGCGCCGGGCCACCTCGAACCCGTCGATGCCGGGCAGGTTGATGTCGAGCGTGGTGATCACGGGCTGGTGCCGTTCGACCGCCGCGAGGCCCTCCGGCCCCGATCCGGTGACGGCGACCTCGAAGCCCGCGGCGAGGAACACCTCCTCCAGCAGCGACTGCACGCCGGGGTCGTCCTCGATGATGACCGCGACCAGGTCGCCGACGCTGCGGGCGGTCATGCCCGCTGCTCCCGGACGATGGTGACCACGCGCGGGGCGTCCGCGTCGAGCTCGGACGGGTCGAGGTCATCGTCGGCTCCGGCCGCGCCGACCGGGCGTTGCAGCTCGATGTCCCACCACGCGTCGGCGAGCTCCTCCGCCATGCCGCGCCCCCATTCGATCACGACCACCGAGCGCTGCAGGTCGAGGTCGAGGTCGTCGAGCTCGGCGGCCGAGCCGAGCCGGTAGGCGTCCACGTGCACGAGCGGCGCCCCGCCCACGAGCGACGGGTGGGTGCGCGCGATCACGAACGTGGGGCTCTGCACGGGCCCGCGCACGCCGAGCCCCTCCGCGAGCCCCCGCGTGAAGGTGGTCTTGCCCGCCCCGAGCGGCCCCGTGAGGATGAGCAGGTCGCCCGCCTCCAGCTGTTCGCCGATCCGCAGGCCGAGCTGTTCCATCTCGTCCGCGGTGGCGATCTCCCGGCGGCCGAGGAACGCCGGGTCGACGCTCACGACGCCCTCCGCGGCACCCGGTGTCCGATGCGGGTCACGATCTCGTAGTCGATCGTGCCCGCGGCGTCCGCCCACTCCCGCGCCGACGGCACGCCGAGGGTCGGATCGCCGAACAGCACCACCTCGTCGCCGATCGAGACGGGGGTGTCCCCCACGTCCACCACGAACTGGTCCATCGCGATGCGGCCGACGTTCACGAAGCGGCGCCCGCCGATCGACACGGGAAGGCGCCCGGAGGCGCTGCGGGGCACGCCGTCGGCGTAGCCCAGCGGCACCAGGACGAGCGTGGTGTCGCGGTCGGTGCGATGGTCGTAGCCGTACGAGACACCGGTGCCGGCCGGCACCCGGCGCACGGCCGCGACCGCGCCGCGCAGCGTCATGGCCGGGCGCAGGCCCAGTTCGGCCGAGGAGCGGTCGTCGAACGGCGACTGCCCGTACAGGCCGATGCCGATCCGCACCGCATCCAGCCGCGTCTCCGGCAGGTCGATCGCCGCGGCGGTCGCGGCGATGTGGCGGATCTCCGGGCGGATGCCGAACGACGCCGCCGCGGCCACCCCCTCCTCGAACTTCGCCAGCGCCGCCCTGTCGTCGGCGGGTGAGGTGTTCGACAGGTGACTGAACAGGCCCACCACCCGCAGCCGCCCGATGCGTTCGAGCCGCGCGGCCTCGGCCAGCACCCGCCCCCAGTCGCCCGGGGCGATGCCGTTGCGCGACAGCCCCGTCTCGAACTTCAGGTGCACCGCGACCGGGCTGTCGACCGCCGCCGCGGCCGCCGCCGCCTCCAGCTGGTCGAACGAGGAGATCCCGAGCTCGATGTTCTCGGCCGCCGCCTGGGTGAAGCGCTCCCCCGGGGCGTGCAGCCAGGCGAGGATCGGCGCGTGAACGCCCTGCCGACGCAGCTCCAGCGCCTCCGGAATCTCGGCGACCCCGAGCCGGGTGGCACCGGCCGAGAGCGCGGCCACCGCGGTCGCCGCGACACCGTGTCCGTACGCGTTGGCCTTCACCACCGCGAGCACCTCGACACCGGTGAGCCGACGGAAGTGCCGCACGTTGTCGGCGATCGCGTCGAGGTCGATCGCGGCCTCACGGAAGGGGACGGTCACAGCGGTGCTCCTTCGGCGACGACGAACGCGGCGGCCAGGCCCGCGTCGTGGGTGAGGGTGAGGTGGAGGGTCACGATGCCGCGCTCCTCGACGACCGCCGCCGTCGATCCGGACAGCACGAAGTACGGCCGCCCCGAGGGCTCGGAGGCGATCTCGATCTCGGTCCAGTGCACGCCGTCCGACCCGCCCAGCGTCTTGATCAGCGCCTCCTTGGCGGCGTAGCGCGCGGCCAACGACGGCAGTCGGAGCGCCTGCTCCGAGGGGGCGAACAGCCGCTCGCGGAGCTTGGGCGTGCGGGTCATCGTGCGCTCGAACCGGGGGATGTCCACGAGGTCGATGCCGGTGCCGATGATCACCCGTTCAGCCTACTCGCGCGGAACGGCCCCGCCCCGGAGCGGGACGGGGCCGTTCGGGGACGACGGGCGGGGTCACTCCACCGTGACGGACTTGGCCAGGTTGCGCGGCTGGTCCACATCGAGCCCCTTGGCGGTGGCCAGCGCCATCGCGAAGATCTGCAGCGGCACCACGGCCAGCAGCGGCTCGAACATGGGGCCGGCGAGCGGGATGCGGATGACCTCGTCGGCGAAGGGCAGCACCGCGGCGTCGCCCTCCTCCGCCACCACGATGACCCGGGCGCCGCGCGCGCGGATCTCCTGGATGTTGGAGACGACCTTCGAGTGCACGAGCGCGGAGTGGCGCGGCGACGGCACCAGCACGAACACCGGCTGCCCCGGCTCGATCAGCGCGATCGGGCCGTGCTTGAGCTCGCCGGCGGCGAAACCCTCGGCGTGGATGTAGGAGATCTCCTTGAGCTTGAGCGCGCCCTCCAGCGCGATCGGGTAGCCCACGTGGCGACCGAGGAACAGCACGGAGCGGGTGTCGGCCATCCAGCCGGCGAGCTGCGTGACGTGCTCCTGCTCGCTCTCCAGCACCGCGGCGACCTTCTCGGGCAGCGCCAGCAGCTCGGCGACGTCGGTGGACGCGTCGGCGACCGTGCCGCGCACGCGACCCATGTGCAGGCCGAGCAGCAGCAGCGCCGTGATCTGCGCCGAGAACGCCTTGGTCGACGCGACCGCGACCTCCGGTCCGGCGTGCGTGTAGACGACCGCGTCGGACTCGCGCGGGATGGTGGCGCCCTGCGTGTTGCACACCGAGAGGGTGCGCGCGCCGCGCTCGCGGGCGTACTTGACGGCCATGAGCGTGTCCATGGTCTCGCCCGACTGGCTGATCGACACGACCAGGGTGTCGGCGCCGATCACGGGGTCGCGGTAGCGGAACTCGTGCGCGAGCTCGACGTCGACCGCGACGCGCGCCCACTGCTCGATGGCGTACTTGCCGACGAGGGCGGCGTACGACGCGGTGCCGCACGCGGTGATGATGACGCGGTTGATGCCGGTGAACAGCTCGTCGAGCCCGTCGAGCTCGGGGATCACGACCTGCCCGTCCTGGATGCGACCGCGGATCGTGTTGGCCACGGCCTCGGGCTGCTCGGCGACCTCCTTGGCCATGAAGCTCGACCAGCCGCCCTTCTCGGCGGCGGCGGCATCCCACGACACGTCGAAGGGCTCCGGGGTGACCGGGGTGCCGGCGAAGTCGATCACGGTCACGGCGTCGGGCGTGATCGACACGATCTGGTCCTGACCGATCGCGAGCGCCTGGCGGGTGTGCTCGACGAAGGCCGCGACGTCGGAGCCGAGGAAGTTCTCGCCCTCGCCCAGGCCGATCACGAGCGGGGAGTTGCGGCGGGCGCCGACGACGAGGCCGGGGTGGTCCTGGTGCATCGCGAGCAGCGTGAAGGCGCCCTCGAGGCGGTTCACGACCGAGCGGAAGGCGAGCTCGAGGTCGCCGCCGTTGCCGGCGTACTCGCGACCGAGCAGGGCCGCGGCCACCTCGGTGTCGGTCTCGCTGCGGAACACGACGCCGTCGGCGAGCAGCTCGTCGCGCAGCGCGGCGAAGTTCTCGATGATGCCGTTGTGGATCACGGCGAGCTTGTCGTCGTCGGCGAGGTGCGGGTGGGCGTTGCCGTCGGTGGGTCCGCCGTGGGTGGCCCAGCGCGTGTGGCCGATGCCGGTGGTGCCGTCGGGCAGCGGCGCGTCGCCGAGCGAGTCGCGCAGCACGGCCAGCTTGCCGGCCTTCTTGCGCATCCCCAGCTCGCCGTCGCCGTCGATCACGGCGATGCCCGCGGAGTCATAGCCGCGGTACTCGAGCCGGGCGAGACCGGCGAGAAGGATGTCCTGGCTGGGCCGCGGGCCCACGTATCCGACGATTCCACACATGAGATACAGGGTAAGACGCGATTTTTGCGAGTCGTCCGAACAAT
The DNA here is from genome assembly GCF_004794395.1 of Microbacterium sp. K41. Lineage (NCBI taxonomy): Bacteria > Bacillati > Actinomycetota > Actinomycetes > Micrococcales > Microbacteriaceae > Microbacterium > Microbacterium sp. K41. Next base: position 7,559 of record NZ_SSDO01000384.1, read on the forward strand.
AGAGCGCCGACGGCGCGGCGTCACAGCTTGCGCAGCAGCACGCTCTCCACGTCGTGGTCCGGCCCCTTGCGCAGCACCAGGCGTGCGCGATGCCGGGTGGGCATCACGTTCTCGACCAGGTTGGGCATGTTGATCTCGTTCCAGTACCCGAGCGCCGTGGTGATCGCCTCCTCGTCGGTGAGGTGCGCGAACACGTTGAAGTAGGACGACGGATTGCTGAACGCGCCCTGCCGCAGCGCGAGGAAGCGGTCGACGTACCACTTCTCGATGTGCGACGTCTCGGCGTCGACGAAGATCGAGAAGTCGAACAGGTCGCTGACCGCGACGTCGTTGGGCGCGGGCGGCGGCTGCAGCACGTTCAGCCCCTCCACGATCACCACGTCGGGTCGCCGCACCACGACGTGCGCGTCGGGCACGATGTCGTAGCGCATGTGGGAGTAGAACGGCGCGCGCACCTCGGGGGCGCCGCTCTTGACCTCGGTCAGGAACTCGATCAGCGCGCGCCGGTCGTACGACTCGGGGAAGCCCTTGCGGTCCATGAGCCCGCGGCGCTCCAGCTCGGCGTTCGGATAGAGGAAGCCGTCGGTGGTCACCAGCTCGACGCGCGGCGTGCCCGGCCAGCGGCTCATGAGCTCGCGCAGCAGCCGGGCGATCGTGGACTTGCCGACCGCGACCGATCCGGCGACGCCGACCACGAACGGCGTCGTGCTGTCGTCCTCCTGCAGGAAGGTCGAGGTCGCCGCGCCGAGCTGCTTGGTCGCCGAGGCGTAGAGGCTCAGCAGGCGGCTCAGCGGCAGGTACACCTCGCGCACCTCGGTGAGGTCGAGCCGGTCGCCGATGCCGCGCAGCTCCACGACCTCGGTCTCGGTGAGGGGCTGGTCGAGGCCCGCGGCCAGACGCGCCCACTCGGCTCGGCCGATCTCCCGGTACGGCGACAACGGCAGCGTGGGGTCGGGGGTCACGTGCACCATCGTAACGGCGCGCGAGTAGTCTCTTCCCGTGCGCCTGGGAGTCCTCGACATCGGATCCAACACCGTCCACATGCTCGCGGCCGACGTGCGTCCCGGCGGCCGCCCGCTCGCGACGACCAGCGACCGGACGGTGCTGCGCCTCATGCGCTACCTCACCCCCGACGGCGCCATCTCGGAGGAGGGCGTCGCCGCGCTCGAGGCCGCCGTGGCGCAGGCCCG
>NZ_SSDO01000385.1:0-23439 GCF_004794395.1 Microbacterium sp. K41
TCCGCGTCGCCGGCGCCGCCCTCGCGCGCTCCCGGTGACCCGCGTGCCGGTCGGGGATCCCCGAGCCCGCGCGCCTCGACGAACCGCGCGCGTTGACACGAGGGAACCGGCGGCATAGACTCGCAACACCGCTCGGGAATGCGCTTTCCCGAATCCTTCACGAAGATGTCGAGGACCACATGTCGTCTGCCCCCAACGCGACCATGACCCTGGCGCTGGCCGCCGACCGACCCGAGCCCGCGGGCATCGTCCGCTGGTGGAGCCGCCACTGGCACCCGCTCGTCTTCGTGCTCGCGGTCATCGCCCTGTGGTGGGTCTCGACGAGCCTCGGGTGGGTGCCGGCGTTCATCATCCCCTCGCCCGCCGACACCTGGGCGGCCTTCACCGACAACGCGGCCTACCTGGCGCAGAACACCTGGGTCACGACCTACGAGACCGTGATCGGATTCGTCATCGCGGTCGTCGTCGGCGTCCTCGTGGCGGTGCTCATGGTCTACTCCCGCGGCCTGGAGCAGACGCTCTACCCGGTGATCCTGTTCGCCCAGGTCATCCCGAAGATCGCGATCGCGCCGCTGTTCGTCGTGTGGCTCGGGTTCGGCGCCGAGCCCAAGATCCTCGTTGCCGTGCTCATGGCGTTCTTCCCCGTCGTCATCTCGGGCCTCGCAGGTCTGCGCACCGTCGATCCCGAGATCCTCCAGCTCACGTCGACCATGGGAGCGAGCCGCTTCAAGACCTTCCTCAAGGTGCGGCTGCCCGCCGCTCTCCCCGAGCTCCTGTCCGGACTGAAGGTCGCCGCCACGCTCGCGGTGACCGGCGCGGTGGTCGGCGAGTTCGTCGGCGCGAACGAGGGGCTCGGCTACGTCATCCTGCAGGCCAACGGCAACCTCGACACCGCGATGCTCTTCGCGGCGCTGATCATCATGTCGCTTCTCGGCGTGATCCTCTTCGGCATCATCCAGGTCGCCGAGCGCTTCCTCATCCCGTGGCACGCGTCCAAGCGCGACGTCGCCGCGGCCACCGTCCGACTCTGACCCCCCTCGCACCCACGAAAGAAGGCACTGATGAAGAAGTCAGGCACCATCCTCAGCTCCATCGCCCTCGCGTCCGCGGCGGTGCTCGCCCTCTCCGGGTGCGGCGGCTCCTCGGCCCCGGCGGGCGAGGGCGGCGACGACACCGACGCGCTCACCCCGGTCACGCTCATGCTCAACTGGTACCCCTACGGCGAGCACGCCGCGTTCTACTACGGGGTCGACCAGGGCATCTTCGAGGAGCACGGGATCGACCTCACGATCAAGGCGGGGCAGGGCTCGACCAAGACCGCCCAGGCCGTGGGACAGGGCCAGGTCGACTTCGGCTGGGCCGACACCCCCGCCGTCCTCGCGAACATCGACAAGGGCGTCGGGATCAAGAGCGTGGGCGTCTTCCTCCAGACGACGCCGTCGGCCGTGCAGGTCTTCGCTGACTCCGGCATCTCCGGCCCGGAGGACCTGAAGGGCAAGACCATCGCCGTCTCCGCCGGCGACGCTCCGACCACGACGTTCCCGATGTACCTCGAGGCGGTCGGGCTCGACGAGGGCGACGTGACCCAGCAGAACCTCGACGCCGCGGGCAAGATCGCCGCGATGCTCTCCGGCCAGGTGGACGGGCTCATCGGGTTCGCCCACGACCAGGGACCGACCATCGCCGACAAGAGCGGCAAGGACGTCGAGTACCTGCGCTACTCCGACGCGGGGCTGAACTTCTTCAGCAACGGCCTCATCGCCCCGAACGACACGATCGAGAACGACCCGGAACTCGTCGAGGCGCTGGTCGCCGCGACCTCGGAGGCGTTCGAGGCCGCGCAGGAGGACCCGGAGGCCGCGGTCGCCGCGATGGAGGGCAAGGACCCGCAGATGCCGGCCCAGAAGGTGCTGCTGCACCAGTGGGAGGAGACCATCGAGCTGCTGCACACCGACGCCACCGAGGGCCAGGCTCCCGGAGCGAATGCCGCCGAGGACTGGGAGGCCACGCTCGAGGTGCTGTCGAAGGCGGGCCTCATCTCCGGCGACGGTGACGTCGAGACCTACTACGACGACGCGTTCACCCCCGGGAAGTGAGGTCGGATCTCATGCTCACCCACGATCAGCAGGCGCGCGCCACGGCGGCCACGCCCACCGGCCCCGCGCTGGAGGTCTCCGACCTGGCGATCACGTTCGCCTCCAAGCGCCGTCAGGTCACCGCGCTCGAGGGGGTCGACCTGCGCGTCGAGGAGGGCGAGTTCCTCTCCATCGCGGGCCCGTCCGGATGCGGCAAGTCGACGCTGCTCAAAGCCGTGGCGGGACTCACCGCTCCCAGCCGCGGCAGCATCCGCCTCCGCGGGGACGAGGTCCGCGGTCCCCGGCAGGACATCGGGTACGTCTTCCAGCGCGCGGCGCTCCTCGAATGGCGCAGCGTCCGCGGCAACATCCTCCTCCAGGCCGAGATGCGCGGGATGGACATGCGCAAGGCCCAGGCCCGTGCCGACGAGCTCATCGAGATGACCGGTCTCACCGGCTTCGAGAAGTCGCTGCCGCACGAGCTCTCGGGCGGGATGCAGCAGCGCGTCTCGCTGTGCCGCGCGCTGCTGCACGAGCCGCGGGTGCTGCTCATGGATGAGCCGTTCGGTGCGCTCGACGCCCTGACGCGCGAGCGCATGAACGTGGAGCTGAACCGTATCTGGAGCGCCACCGGGACCACCGTCCTGCTCGTGACGCACTCGGTCGCCGAGGCGGTCTACCTCGCGAGCCGCGTCATCGTGATGAGTCCGCGTCCCGGCCGGATCCTGGAGGAGCACCGGGTCGACCTCCCGGCCCGCCGCGGGTACGCCGAGGTGCTGGAGACGCCGGAGTTCCACCGGGTGTCGAGTCGCGTGCGCGAGCTGCTCGGCTCCTCCACCGACGCGGACTGAACCGCCCCGCCCTCCGGTCCCACCCCTGCGCGGGATCGCGAACGTCCCCACCCGCGTCCGGGGCCGTTCCGATCCCGCCGGGGTCGCCCGGGTGTCAGTCGCCGAGAGCGGCGGACACCACGGCGCGGGCCTCCTCCTGCACCTCGGCGAGGTGCTCCGGGCCGCGCAGGCTCTCGGCGTAGAGCTTGTAGACGTCTTCCGTGCCCGACGGGCGGGCGGCGAACCACGCGTGCTCGGTCTGCACCTTGAGCCCGCCGATCGCCGCACCGTTGCCTGGGGCGTGCGACAGCTTCGCCGTGATGTCCTCGCCGGCCAGCGTGGTCGCGGTGACCGACTCCGGCGCCAGCTTGCCCAGCGTGGCCTTCTGCTCCGGCGTCGCCGGGGCGTCGACGCGCTGATACGCCGAGGCGCCGAACGCCTGCTCCAGCTCGGCGTAGCGCTCCGACGGGGTCTTGCCCGTGACCGCGATGATCTCCGCCGCGAGCAGGCACAGCAGAATGCCGTCCTTGTCGGTCGACCACACGGAGCCGTCGCGGCGCAGGAACGACGCACCGGCCGACTCCTCGCCGCCGAACGCGACCGTGCCGTCGAGCAGCCCGGGCACGAACCACTTGAACCCGACCGGCACCTCCAGCAGACGGCGGCCCAGCGACTCCGCCACCCGGTCGATGATCATCGACGACACGAGGGTCTTGCCGACTGCGGCGTCGCGCGGCCACTGCTCGCGGTGGGAGAAGAGGTAGTCGATCGCGACGGCGAGGTAGTGGTTGGGGTTCATGAGCCCCGCATCCGGGGTCACGATGCCGTGCCGGTCGGCATCGGCGTCGTTCCCGGTGAGCACGTCGTAGTCGCCCTTGCGGGCGACCAGGGACGCCATCGCCGACGGAGACGACGGATCCATCCGGATCTTCTCGTCCCAGTCGAGGGTCATGAAACGCCAGGTCGGGTCGACCTCGGGGTTCACCACGTCGAGGTCGAGGTCGTGCATCTCGGCGATCAGCGCCCAGTACTCCACCGATGCCCCGCCGAGGGGGTCGGCGCCGATGCGCACGCCCGCGCTGCGGATCGCGTCGAGGTCGATGATCGACGGCAGGTCGCGCACGTACGCGTCGCGGAAGTCGTACCCGGTGATCGCGTCCCAGTCGACGTCGGCGAACCGCTCGCGCTTCACCTCGGTGAGGCCGTCGGCGATGAGCTGGTTCGCGCGGTCGGCGATCCAGCCCGTGGCGTCGGTGTCGGCGGGACCACCGTGCGGCGGGTTGTACTTGAAGCCGCCGTCGCGGGGCGGGTTGTGCGACGGGGTGACCACGATGCCGTCGGCCCGGCCGGGGTCGTCGGTCGCGCGACCCCTGTTGTACGTGAGGATCGCGTGGCTCAGGGCGGGCGTCGGCACCCAGGAGTCGCGGGCGTCGACGCGCACGTCCACGCCGTTCGCGAGCAGCACCTCGATCGCGCTGCGCTCGGCGGGCAGCGACAGGGCGTGCGTGTCGCGGCCGAGGAACAGCGGCCCGGTGATGCCCTGCGCGGCGCGGTAGTCGACGATCGCCTGCGTCGTGGCGAGGATGTGGTTCTCGTTGAAGCTCTTCGTCAGCGAGGAGCCGCGGTGGCCGCTGGTGCCGAACACGACCCGTTCGGCCGGGACCGCCGGGTCGGGCACGCGGTCGTAGTAGGCGGCGATCAGCTCGTCGACGTCGATCAGGTCACTTTCCTCCGCGGGGAGGCCGGCACGACTGCTCATCCTCTCAGTCTGCCCCGTGATCCGGATGCGCGCATCCGCTTGACATCCGGGAGGCCGGTGCGCGAGCGAGGGCTAGGCTGAACGCCGTGACCGATCGCCGCACCTACAGCTATCTCGGACCAGCCGGAACCTTCACCGAGGCGGCACTCGACCAGGTGGCGGAGGCCAGGGGGCAGGTGTGGCGTCCCGTGCACAACGTCGGCGAGGCGCTCGACGACGTGCTGGAGGGCCGCAGCGACGCCGCGATGATCGCGATCGAGAACTCGATCGAGGGCGGCGTCTCCACCACGCAAGACGCGCTGGCGACGCTCCCCGGGCTGCGCATCATCGGCGAGTACCTGGTGCGGGTCAACTTCGTCCTGGTCGCCCCGCGCGGCACCACGCTCGACCAGGTGGAGGTGATCGCGGCGCACCCCGTGGCGTACGCGCAGTGCCACGGCTGGCTCGGCGAGCACCTGCCGCGGCACTCGCACGTGCCGGCGGCGAGCAACGTGGCCTCGGCGATCGGCGTGCTCGACGGTTCGCTGCCCGCCCAGGCGGCGATCGCGGCCCCCGGCATCGTGCAGCACTACGACGTGGACGTGCTCGCGGAGGGCATCGGCGACAACGCGGCCGCCGTCACGCGCTTCGTGCTGGTCACCCGCACGACGCGCTCCCCGGAGCCGACCGGGGCCGACAAGACCTCCCTCATCGTGGAGCTGCCCCACGACCACCCCGGCTCGCTGCTGGAGATGCTGGAGCAGTTCTCCACCCGCGGCATCAACCTCTCGCTCATCGAGTCCCGCCCGATCGGCGACGAGCTCGGCCGCTACCGCTTCGTGATCGACGCCGACGGTCACATCGAGCACGAGCGCATGGCCGACGCCCTGCTCGGCATCCGCCGCTTCAGCCCGCGCGTGGTGTTCCTCGGATCGTACCCGCGTGCCGACCGGCAGATCGTGCAGTACCCCGACCGCTACTCCGACGACGTGTTCATCGAGGCACGCGACTGGCTGCGCGGCATCCTCTCCGGCGAGCCCGAGTCCTGACACCCGTCCCCGGGCTTCGGGGCTCGAGCACACGTCGGGACCGAGGCCCCGGCGCGTCTCGAGCGACGGTCGTGGAGGTCAGTGCTCCTGGAACAGCGGCCACGCGCTGCCGGGAGCCATGCGCGCATGCAGTGCCCCCTTCGCCGACGCGAGGCTCGGGTAGGTCCCGGCCACGGCGTCCGCCCCGGCCATCGTGACCGCGTACCCCTCGTCGTCGTGGCGGATGCTGCCGACCACGCCGTTCGGGCCGTAGGCGACCCACAGTGCGAGTGTCCTGGTGCTCATCGTCGAACCCCTCTCTCTGCCGCTGAGGCTACGCCTCGGAGTCGGTCGGGGCCAGCCCCTCGCGCCGGGTTCAGGCGGTCGCGATGAGCTCGAGCGTCTGCGTGCGTCCGGGCGAGGTGTCGGCGGGCTCGGCCTCGAACGCTCCGGCGACGGGCGAGAGCATGACCTCGTCCACGCCGTGCTGCGTGGCGAAGGCCCGCACCTCTGCGGCGACGGACTCGCCCGTGCCGACGAACCACCGCGACCGGGCGGCCTGCACGACCTGGTCGGTCGCGGCGTCGGAGGCCGCGGCGAGTGCCTGCTCCACGGTCTCCAGCGCCACCAGGGGCTGGTTGAGCCGCAGCCGGGCCATCATCCGCAGCTGGGGCAGGGCGCGCTGCTCGGCCTCGTCCGCGGTGGGGGCGGCGACCGCGTTGACGGTGAGGAACGTGCGCGGCTCTGGGTGCTCCTCGCTGGGGCGGTAGTTCGTGCGGTACAGGTCGAGCGCCCGCTCCAGCCCCTGGCCGGAGAAGTGGTTGGCGAACACGTAGGGCAGTCCGTGCGAGGCGGCGAGCTGCGCGGAGTAGTCGCTCGACCCGAGCAGCCACACCTCGGGCACGCCGGTCGCGGCGGGGGTGGCCCGCACGGTGTACTCGCCGCCCGACGTGAAGCGCACCGTGGCACCGTCGGCGGAGAAGAGCGCCGCGATGTCCTGCACGTGACGCGGGAACTGCTCGACGTCGCTGGTGGTGCCGCTGCCGCGCAGCAGCTGCGTGATGACGGGGTCGCTGCCGGGCGCGCGGCCGAGACCGAGGTCGATGCGTCCTGGCGCGATGGCCTCGAGTGCCGCGAACTGCTCGGCGACGATGAGGGGTGCGTGGTTCGGCAGCATCACGCCACCCGAGCCCAGGCGCAGCCGCCGGGTGCGCGCGGCCGCCGCGGCGATCAGCACCGGGGGCGTGGTCGAGGCCACCGCGGGCATGTTGTGGTGCTCCGCGAACCAGTAGCGGCGGTAGCCGAGACGGTCGGCGGTCTCGGCGAGCGAGAGGGAGGCGGCGATGGCCTCGGCGCTGGTCTGGCCGGAGCGGACCGGCACGAGGTCGAGGACGGAGAGGGCGACGTCGTTCATCCCCGGATGCAACCCGAGACGTCGCGCGCGCATTCCCGGCCTCGCACCGGTGCGTCCGTGACGCGACCGCGCGGGTGCGGGCTCAGGCGGCCCGGGCGGCGGGGGTCAGCGACTCGCGGAGCGCGGCGCGGGCCAGGCGGTAGCGGATGTGCCAGGCGGCGCTGTAGCTCTGCTCGGGGAGGGTGCGCAGCACGGCACGGTCGTCGGCGTCGAGTCCGTCGCGGGTGGCCTCGCGCAGCAGGTCGTCGCGCGTCGCCGGGTACTCCATGCCGGCGAGGAAGCGATCGAGGGTGGGGGAGAGGGCCATGGTCGTCCTTTCTACGGGGAGGAGGAAAGGGGAGGGGGACGGGGCGGCGCGGGTGCGCCGCCCCTGTGCGGGTCAGGCGTCGATGGCCTGGCGCTGCTCGCCGGACTCCACGACGATCTTGCGCGGCTTGGCGCGCTCGCTCACCGGGATCACGACCGACAGCACCCCGCTCTCGTAGGAGGCGCTGATGCTGTCGAGGTCGACGCCGTCGCCGAGCGAGAACTGGCGCAGGAACGAGCCGGCGCCGCGTTCGCGGGCGAGCCACCGCACGCCCTCGCGCGTGTCGGCGGTGCGCTGGGCGCGGATGGTGAGCTGACCGCCGTCGAGGTCGACGTCGATCGAGCCCGGGTCGGCGCCGGGGAGGTCGGCGTGCAGGATGTAGCGGTCACCGTCGCGGTACAGGTCCACCGGCATCGACCGGGGTGCGCGAACGGAGTCCAGCACGCTCGCGGCGAAGCGATCGAGCTGGCTGAAGGGATCGAAGGTCAGTGCCATGAGGTTCTCCTTTCGTGCGGCCCGTATGGGCTGAGGTGGTGTGCAGATTATCTGCACGTGGGGTATAGATTTGTTATAGAACGAGATGACCGATCTCGCAACCCCGATCCGAGGACACGTCAGGATGACCGCACGCGACTCGCGCACACCCGTCTACGGCATCGCCGTGGCCGCCCAGCTCGTCGACCTGCCGGAGGCGACCATCCGCCTCTTCGAGAGCAAGGGGCTGCTCGTCCCCGCCCGCAGCGACGGCGGCACGCGCCGCTACAGCGACGACGACATCGAGCGGCTGCGACGCGCGGCCGAGCTCCGCGGCGACGGGCTCAACATCGCCGGCATCGCCCGTGTGCTCGACCTGCAGGACGAGAATGCCGGACTCCGCGACGCGCTCGACGCGGAGACCGCCCGCACGCCCGCGCGGCGTCGCCCCACCCGCTGACCCGTCCTCGGACGACGCTACGCTTCCCCCATGGAAGCCGGGATCTTCTACGTCCTCGTCGGAGCCGTCGCCGTGGCCGCGTTCGCGCGCTGGCGCGGGTGGCCGGCGCCGCTGCTGGTGACGGTGGTCGCGCTCGCCGCCTCGTTCCTGCCGATCGTGCCCGACCTCCCCATCGACGGGCACCTGCTGCTCAGCCTGGTGCTGCCGCCGCTGCTGTACTCCGCCGCGCTGGATGTGTCGTTCGTCGGGTTCAAGCGCAGCCTGCCGCAGATCCGACGGCTCGGCATCTGGCTCGTCCTGCTCACCGCGCTCGCGGTGGGTCTCGTGGCGTGGTGGATCCTGCCGTCGCTGACCCTCCCCGGTGCGCTGCTGCTCGGGGCGATCGTCGCGCCGCCCGATGCCGTGTCCGCCGCCGCGATCGGCCGCCGTCTCGGGCTCCCGCGCCGCATCATGACGGTGCTGTCGGGCGAGAGCCTCATCAATGACGCCACCTCGCTCACGCTGTACCGCGTGTTCGCGGCGATCCTCGCCGGGGCCACCCTGACGGTGTGGGACGGGGTCTGGCAGTTCCTGGTCGCGGTGGGCGTCGGCGTCGCGGTCGGGCTCGTGTTCGGGATCGTGCTCCACCAGCTGCGCATGCGCATCAGCGACCCCGTCGTGATCGGCACGTTCGGGCTGCTCGCGCCGTTCGGGGCGTACGGCATCGCCGAGCACCTCCTGGGCTCCGGTGTGCTCGCGGTCGTGGCGATGGGGCTGTACGTGGGGTTCAACGCCCCGCGCACCGACTACACGACCAGGCAGCAGGAGGCGCCACTGTGGCTGTCGGCCGACCTGCTGCTGGAGAGCTTCGTGTTCGCGTACATCGGGCTGCAGTTCCCGCGGGTGCTCCGCGACCTGAGCAGCGAGTCCGTGGGGCGCATCCTGCTCCTGTCCCTCGCCGTGCTGGTGGTGGTGCTGCTCGTGCGGCCCCTGTACATCTACCCCACCAGCGCGTGGGCGAACTTCCAGGACCGTCGTCGGCTCGCGCGCATGGACCGGGGGATCGCCTCGGGGGAGTTCGACGAGCGTCGGCGGCGGTCGCGGCGCTGGCGGCAGTACAGCGCGGACGAGCTGCGCACGCAGATCGTGCGGGAGCGCATGGCCGGACTCCAGCTCACGTGGAAGGACAACGCCGTGATCTCCTGGGCGGGGATGCGCGGCGTGGTCACGCTCGCGATCGCGGTGGCCGCGGCCGACCTCGCGACGCTCGACACCGAGGCCTCGCACGCGATCGTCGTCGTGGCGTTCATCGTGACGGTGGGCACGCTGCTGCTGCAGGGGCTGACGCTGCCGCTGCTCATCCGGCGGCTCGGGATCCGGGGCGACGCCGAGCACGCGGAGGACGAGGCCGCGCTCGAGGCGGTCAAGGCCAAGAGCCGGGAGGCGGGCAAGGAGTACCTGGCGCAGAAGCGCGTCGAGTGGGAGCAGAAGCACGGTGCGGTCGACCTGAGCGTGTTCGACGCCTTCACGAAGCGCATGACCAGGGTGGAGAAGGACACCGACGAGGCGCAGCGGGTGGAGGACACCTCGAGCCGTCCGTCGTTCGACGACCTGGTCGCGCTGTCGAAGGGGTGGTTGCAGGTGCGGAGGGAGATCCTGGTCGCCGAGCGCGACGCGGGCAACCTCGACGAGGAGGTCATGCGGGAGCTACTGACCGCGATGGATGCGGAGGAGCTGGCGATGGACACGCGCGGCGCCACGCGTCAGCAGGGCCGCGTCTGACGCGGTCGCCCCGCGCCCCGCACACGAGAACGCCCCGCCTCCCGGAGGAGACGGGGCGTTCCGGCGTGACGGGTCAGCGGGCGCCGGCCGGCTCCGGCGCGGTGTCCGAGGCGGCGTCGGCCTCGGGGGCGTCGTCGTCGGAAGAGTCGTCGGCGAACGGCAGGCCCTCGCGCGGCGCGTTGTAGAGCTCCTCGTTGAGGATGCCCTCGCGCTTGGCGACGATGGTCGGGATCAGCGCCTGGCCCGCGACGTTGACCGCGGTGCGGCCCATGTCGAGGATCGGGTCGATCGCGAGCAGCAGACCAACGCCCTCGAGCGGCAGACCCAGGGTCGACAGCGTGAGCGTGAGCATGACGACCGCGCCCGTGGTGCCGGCGGTGGCGGCGGAGCCCACGACCGAGACGATCACGATCAGCAGGTACTGCACGAAGTTCAGCTCGATGCCGAAGAACTGGGCGACGAAGATCGCGGCGATGGCCGGGTAGATCGCGGCGCAGCCGTCCATCTTCGTGGTCGCGCCGAGCGGCACCGCGAACGAGGCGTACGAGCGGGGCACGCCGAGGTTGCGCTCGGTCACGCGCTCCGTGAGCGGCAGCGTTCCGATGGAGGAGCGGCTCACGAACGCGAGCTGCACCGCGGGCCAGACGCCCGAGAAGTATTGCTTGATCGACAGGCCGTGCGTGCGCACGAGGATCGGGTAGACCACGAACAGCACGAGAGCGAGGCCGATGTAGATCGCGGCGGCGAACCAGCCGAGCGACGCGAGCTTCTCCCAGCCGTACTTGATGACGGCGGAGCCGATGAGGCCGAACGTGCCGATCGGGGCGATGCGGATGATCCACCACAGCACGCGCTGGATGACCTTGAGCAGCGACTCGGTGAAGACGAGGAACGGCTCGGCCTTCTTGCCCGCCTTGAGGGCGGCGATGCCGACGACCGCGGCGACGACGATCACCTGCAGGATGTTGAAGCCCACCGTGGAGGTGAACGCGCCCTCGGTCGCGCCGGGGGAGGTGCTGACCGTGAGGCCGAGGAAGTTCTGGGGGATCAGGCCGAGGAGGAAGTTCCACCACGTGCCGACCGTGTAGGGGTCGCCGGGCTCGAGGCCCTCGCCGGCGCGGTTGCCCGGCTGGATCACGAGGCCGAGCCCGATGCCGATGATGACGGCGATGAACGCGGTGATCGCGAACCACAGGATGGTCTGACCGGCCAGGCGTGCCGCGTTCTGCACGCGGCGCAGGTTGGAGATGCTCGCGACGATCGCGGTGAAGATCAGCGGGACGACCGCCGCGCGCAGCAGCGTGACGTACGAGCTGCCGATCGTGTCGAGCGTGGCGGACAGGCCGGTGGGGTTCTCGGCCGTGGCGCCGAGCTGACGGCCGATCAGGCCGGCGGCGATGCCGAGGACGAGGGCGGCGATGATCTGGAAGCCGAACGAGGTCAGCAGCTTCCGGACCGGCCCGCGGGTGTCTGGCGCCTTCTGGGCGCGTGCGGTGGTGCTCATCGAGGTGGGGACTCCAGAGATCGCGGCGCGCCGGGATGCGCGCCATGAGGCTCAACGCTAGAGCTGGCTGGGAATTCCCTGGGCGGATATGACGAAGCATGACGGCCGCCCCTCCGCAGCCGTCATGCTCCGGGTTCGGGGGGTCAGGGCGCGACGCACTCGTTCAGGTTGTCGGTGATGATCTGCGTCGTGAGCGCCTTGTCGGCTTCGTCCTTCTGCTTGTCTTCGCCGTTGGCGATGTAGGTGAGCGTCTCGTCGCTCAGCTCGGAGTCGACCAGGGCGTCGGCGAGGCAGCTGGCGGCCTCGTCGGTCATCGCCTGCTCCTGGCTCGTGCCGGCGAACACCTTCTGGATCCCCTCGGCCACCTCGTCGGACGACGGGCGGGCCGGTCCGCCGCACGCGGCGAGGGACAGGGCGAGCGCGACGGCGGGCACGAGGGCAGCGAGGCGGGCGGCCGGGCGGGCCGCGGGTGCTGGCTTCTTCATGCGGACGACGCTAGTGCGCCACAGCAGATCCATAGAAGGGGCTTGCGTGCGGAGGCGCATCCATGCTCCGCGTCAGCGGGCCGCGAGCACGAGCAGGTCGCCCACGTCGCACTCCAGCGCCTCGCAGATCGCCCGCAGCGTGGAGTAGCGGATCGCGCGGGCACGGTCGTTCTTGAGCACGGACAGGTTGACGATGCTCACGCCGACCGCGGCGCTCAGCTCGGTGAGGGTCATGCCGCGCTCGGCGAGCAGCTCGTCCAGGCGGCAGTGGATGCCGGTGAACTCCTCGTCGCTCTCGGCCGGGCTCACACCAGCCCCTCCGTCTCCTTCTCCAGGGCGGCACGCTGCTGCTCCAGGCGCATGCCCTGCCGGAACACGGCGGCGAGGGCGAGCAGGCCGAGCGCGGCGGCGAACGGCAGCGGCGTCACGGTGAGCTGATACGCCGCGGGGTACCACGGGCTGCCGATCGGGAGGGCCTCCCGCAGACCCGCCGTGGCGGCGATCCCGTTCAACAGGTCGGATGCCACGGCGAGCACCACGAGCGCGACCGCGCCGCCGACCAGGGCGCGGGTCACGACCAGGGAGAACGCGCGCCCGCGCAGCGTGTGGAAGCAGATGAGGGCGAGGACCACGGCGGGCACCGTGGCGAGCGCCAGGCTGCTGAGCTGTGCCGCCGCGGCGAGGAGGCGGAGTCCGAGCGAGGCGTTGCCCACGGTGAAGTCCGTCAGTTCCGTGCCGCCGCAGGTGAGGGCGGTGTGCGCACCGTCGCCGAACTCGGAGCAGGGGAGGGCGGCGGGCCAGTCGAGGAAGACGACGGTCCGCCCGTGCAGTTCCGCCCAGTCGACCGCGAACGCCTTGACGACGACCGCGATCGCGCCGAGTGCCGACAGGACCACCCACCATCCCGATAGCGTGAGCGCCGCATCGAGGGTGACCGTGTGGCTGCCGCGCCGGCGGCTGTTCCAGACGACGAGGGCGACGACGGCGGCGCCGACGGCGAGGGCTATCGCGATGTTGAGCAGCGAGGGCCAGACGGCCTCCGAGCCGAACGTGATCATCAGACCAGTCCCTCCGTGTCGCGCTGCAGGCGGCGGCCGACGGCGAACACGCCCGCCACGAGGGCCAGGGCGAATGCCCACCCCACGGGTGCCAGGTCGAACTGCACGAGCAGCGTCCACAGCACGTCTTCGACGCCGGGTTCGGTCGCGGCCAGATCCTTCACGATCTCCGCCCGGCCGATGCCGCCGGCGAACTGCCCGAGCAGCGTGCCGGCCATCAGCAGGCAGGCGGCGACCGCGAACATCCACCCGAGCGAGGCGCGGAACGGGCGGGAGCGGATGAGGGACACGCCCAGCCACCAGACCACCGCGCACAGGGCGACCGTGGCGAGCGCGGGCAGCGCCGTCTCCAGCAGCAGCAGCCAGCGGGCGGCGGTGGGCGGCGCGGTGAGGGTGACGAGTGCGGAGTCGACGGTGGCGCCCTCGATCCCGGCCACGCCGTCGAGGGCGGTGAGGTCGACGTCGTGCACGGGCATCGCGATCGTCGGCGACGGCGAGAACAGGGTGGCGGCGGCCTGGGCGACGGCGACGATCGCACCGATTCCGACGCTCACGGCTCCGGTCGCGATCAGTCCGAGGGCGATGCCGTCGGCGAGCGAGGGTCGTCTATCCGTGGCGAGCATGGGCTCCTCCTGGAGATCGGGGGGTTATCGACTTTCGTTAACATAACGACTGTCGATAAACGGGTCAAGCCCCCGCTATGCCCACGGCGAACACGGGCATACCCGGCATTCCTGGTCGTTACTCTCGATGTACAAGCGCTTCATGCGTCTTCGCCCCGTGCGAATAAGGAGTCAACATGTTCGAGAGATTCACGGACCGAGCCCGTCGAGTGGTCGTCCTCGCCCAAGAAGAGGCGAAGATGCTCAACCACAACTACATCGGCACCGAGCACATCCTGCTCGGCCTCATCCACGAGGGCGAGGGCGTCGCAGCCAAGGCGCTGGAGTCGCTCGGCATCTCCCTCGACGCCGTGCGCGAGCAGGTGCAGGACATCATCGGCCAGGGTCAGCAGCAGCCGACCGGCCACATCCCGTTCACGCCGCGCGCCAAGAAGGTGCTCGAGCTCAGCCTCCGCGAGGCCCTGCAGCTCGGCCACAACTACATCGGCACCGAGCACATCCTCCTCGGCCTCATCCGTGAGGGCGAGGGCGTGGCCGCCCAGGTGCTGGTCAAGCTCGGCGCCGACCTCAACAAGGTGCGCCAGCAGGTCATCCAGCTGCTGTCCGGCGCTCCGGGGCGCGAGCCCGCGTCGGTCGGAGCGCAGACCAACGACTCGCCCGCCGGCGCCCAGGGTGGCTCCGCGGTGCTCGACCAGTTCGGTCGCAACCTCACCCAGGCCGCGCGCGACAACAAGCTCGACCCGGTGATCGGGCGCGAGAAGGAGGCGGAGCGGGTCATGCAGATCCTGTCCCGCCGCTCCAAGAACAACCCCGTCCTGATCGGTGAGCCCGGCGTCGGCAAGACCGCCGTCGTCGAGGGCCTGGCGCAGGCGATCGTCAAGGGCGATGTGCCCGAGACGCTGAAGGACAAGCAGCTCTACTCGCTCGACCTCGGCTCTCTCATCGCCGGTTCCCGCTACCGCGGCGACTTCGAGGAGCGCCTGAAGAAGGTCACCAAGGAGATCCGCACGCGCGGCGACATCATCGTCTTCATCGACGAGATCCACACCCTCGTGGGTGCGGGTGCCGCCGAGGGCGCGATCGACGCGGCCAGCATCCTCAAGCCGCTGCTCGCCCGCGGTGAGCTCCAGACGATCGGCGCCACCACGCTCGACGAGTACCGCAAGCACTTCGAGAAGGACGCCGCTCTCGAGCGCCGCTTCCAGCCGGTGCAGGTGAACGAGCCGACGCTGCCGCACGCGATCAACATCCTCAAGGGGCTGCGCGACCGCTACGAGGCGCACCACAAGGTGCAGATCACCGACGGCGCGATCGTGGCCGCGGCGAACCTCGCCGACCGCTACGTCTCCGACCGGTTCCTCCCCGACAAGGCGATCGACCTGATCGACGAGGCCGGCGCGCGCCTGCGTCTGTCGATCCTGTCGAGCCCGCCCGAGCTGCGGGAGTTCGACGAGAAGATCGCCGCCGTGCGCGAGCAGAAGGAGCTCGCCTCCGAGGAGCAGGACTTCGAGAAGGCCGCGTCGCTGCGCGACGAGGAGAAGAGCCTGCTCGCCGAGCGGCTGCGCCTCGAGAAGCAGTGGCGTGCGGGCGACGTCGCGACCCAGGCGGTCGTCGACGAGGGCCTGATCGCCGAGGTGCTCGCGCAGGCCACGGGCATCCCCGTGTTCAAGCTGACCGAGGAGGAGTCCAGCCGACTCGTCTTCATGGAGAAGGCGCTGCACCAGCGCGTCATCGGTCAGGAGGAGGCCATCGCGGCCCTCTCCAAGACCATCCGTCGTCAGCGTGCGGGCCTGAAGGACCCGAAGCGCCCCTCCGGTTCGTTCATCTTCGCCGGCCCCACGGGCGTCGGAAAGACCGAGCTGGCCAAGGCGCTCGCGGAGTTCCTGTTCGACGACGAGGCCGCGCTCATCTCGCTCGACATGAGCGAGTTCGGCGAGAAGCACACCGTCTCGCGGCTGTTCGGTGCCCCTCCCGGGTTCGTCGGCTTCGAAGAGGGCGGTCAGCTCACCGAGAAGGTGCGGCGCAAGCCGTTCAGCGTGGTGCTGTTCGACGAGATCGAGAAGGCCCACCCCGACATCTTCAACTCGCTGCTGCAGATCCTTGAAGAGGGTCGCCTCACCGACGGTCAGGGTCGGATCGTGGACTTCAAGAACACGGTCATCATCATGACCACCAACCTCGGTGCACGCGACATCGCCGGTGGCCCCGTGGGCTTCCAGATCGAGGGCAACAACGCCACCAGCTACGAGCGGATGAAGGGGAAGGTCAACGAAGAGCTCAAGCGGCACTTCAAGCCCGAGTTCCTCAACCGTGTCGACGACATCATCGTCTTCCCGCAGCTGAGCAAGGACGAGCTGGTGCAGATCGTGGACCTGTTCACGAAGCGCCTCGGCGAGCGTCTGCTCGACCGCGACATGACGATCGAGCTGTCGCAGGCCGCCAAGGAGCGTCTGATCGAGATCGGCTTCGACCCGGCTCTGGGCGCCCGGCCGCTGCGTCGCGCGATGCAGCACGAGATCGAGGACCGTCTGTCGGAGAAGATCCTGCACGGCGAGCTCGACTCGGGCGACCACGTGAAGGTCGACGCGAAGGACGGGGAGTTCCTGTTCGAGCACGGTCCGCGCGGCGAGAAGGTCGCGGTCGGTGTCAACACCGGCGGCGGCGCCATCGCCGGTACGCCCGACCTGGCGATCACCGGCAACGACTGATCCCACCCGGGTCGTGAGCCCGGACGTGAAGGGGCGGATGCTGCGGCATCCGCCCCTTCCTCGTGTCTGGGAGGCGCACGGAGGGTGCGGTTCTAGGCTGGTCGGGTGAGCGACTACATCGTCCGGCCCGCCCGCAGCGCCGATATCGTCAGCATCCGCAACCTGCTCCAGCCGCTCGTGGAGCAGCGCATCCTGCTCGGCAAAGACCTGGCGGTGCTGTACGGCGCGGTGCAGGAGTTCGTGGTGGCGGAGGCCGAAGGCGAGCTGATCGGCTGCGGCGCCCTGCACGTCATCTGGGAGGACCTCGGCGAGGTGCGCACCCTGCTCGTGCGCGACGACTGGCTGCACCACGGCATCGGTCGCGCGATCGTCGAGCGCCTGGAGGAGAACGCGCGCGCACTCGGACTGACGCGCCTGTTCTGCCTCACGTTCGAGGTCGATTTCTTCGGCCGCCGCGGCTTCACCCCCATCGGCGAGCAGGTCGTCGATCCCGACGTGTACTCGCAGCTGCTGCGCAGTGGAGACGCGGGTGTCGAGGAGTTCCTCGACCTGGCGCACGTCAAGCCGAACACGCTCGGCAACACCCGGATGCTCAAGGTGCTCTGAGGCCCGACGGGCGCACGACGCCTCCCAGGATCGCGGGGGTCGATCGCTTAACCTGGAACCATGCCCCGTCGTTCCGCCGCCGTCTACCGTCGTCGGCGTCTGGTGGTGCTGCTCGGGCTGATCCTGGTCCTCGCGGTGATCGGGGTGTCGGTGTGGCTGCTGGTCGCGCGCCCCTGGGCCGCCGCGACCGATGCGACCCCGGCGCCGACGTCCTCCGCGACGACCGAGACGACGCCGCCGCCCACGGGTTCCGCGAGCCCGGCGCCCACTCCGAGCGCCTCCGAGACGCCCGCTGTCGTGGCCTGCCAGGCGAAGGACATCGAGGTCACGGCTGTCACCGACGCCGACACCTACGCGGCGGGCGTCACCCCGCGCCTGTCGATCTCGCTGACGAACAAGGGCACCACGGACTGCACGATCGACGTGGGGTCGAGCACCCAGGTGTTCACGGTGTCGAGCGGCGCGGACGTGTGGTGGCGGTCGACGGACTGCCAGGAGAACCCGAGCAGCATGATCGCGACGCTCACCGCCGGATCGACCGTGGTGAGCAAGGAGCCCGTGGTGTGGGATCGCACCCGGTCGAGCGTGGAGACGTGCGCGCAGGAGAACCGGCAGCGGGCGCCCGGTGGCGGCGCGTCGTACCATGTGGCCGTGTCGATCGGCGGCTTCCCCAGCGCCACGACGGCGCAGTTCCTGCTCTACTGATCGCACGCTACGGCTTTGCGGGCGATCCGGCCGTGCGGCTTCGGATTGCTTCGTCTGCTGCGGCAACCGATCCGAATTGCGGCGACCTTCGCGTCGGAGGGCCTCTTGTGCTGACACGAGTCGTTCTTTGGGATACCATAGACATGACTCTCCGCCTATGCGGCATAAGCCATCCCCAGTGGCGTCGAACTACAGCGTCCCCAGCGCTTCGACACCGCCGCTCGAGAGTCCGAGGGCCCTCTCGAGTACCCCAGTCCCCAATGGAGGACTCGAGAGGGCCCCAATCTTTCTCCCGCGCCGGCCGGAGGTCGCCGTGGAGCCGCGCTCGTCGTGTCGATGCCTAAGCTGGAGACATGGCTGCGAAGAAGGCGAAGTCCGGCAAGAAGAAGCCCGCACCCGAGGACTTCCGGTCCGAGGCGCTGGCGGTGGCCCTGGAGAAGCAGGACGTGGCTGCGGTCGCCCTGGCCCTGCGGCACGGCACGACCGTCGTCCCGCTCATCAAGCCCGGTGCGCGCGACAACCCGCTCGACGGCGGCGAGGTGTGGACGTACCGCGACCCGAACACGGGCGACCTGGCGCTGCTGCTCTTCAGCGACGCGAAGAACAAGCCGGCCAACCTGCCGCCCGGTGTGGGCATCTACGACGCGGCCTGGCTGCGGCGGTTCCTCTCCGCGCACCCCATCACGACCGTGTTCCTCGACATCGCCGGTCCCCATCCCATGCAGGCGGATCCGGTCGAGCTGCTCAAGGCGCTCGACGCCTGATCGCTGCGCCGTGGCTCAGAACGGCGGGATGTCGCGGTCGGGACGCCGGGCCGCGTTCCGCGAGCGGATGTCGCCCAGGGCGGCGCGCAGCGTCTTCGACCGGTCGTCGACCACCTGCTCGTAGCCCAGTCGCGCCGCCTCCGTCCGGCGCTGCGCGGCCTGCGTGACCGGCCGCACCTCACCCGCCAGGCTGAGCTCGCCCACGGCGGCGACCGTGCGCGGCACCGAGATCATCTGGATCGACCCCGCCACCGCGATCGCGATCGCGAGGTCGGCCGCGGGCTCGGTGAACCGCACGCCGCCCACCGTGGAGACGTACACGTCGAGGCTGCCGGTGGGCACCCCGGCCCGGCGCTCCAGGATGGCCAGCACCATCGCGACGCGCGAGGCGTCGAGCCCGTGCACGATGCGCCGGGGGTTCGGAGCGTTGCTGGGCACGGTGAGCGCCTGCACCTCTACCGGCAGGGCGCGGCGCCCCTCCAGGGAGATCGCGACGCAGGTGCCGGGCTCGGACGCCCCCTGCGACAGGAAGAGCCCGGACGGATCCGGCACCTCGGCGATGCCGTCGCCGGTCATCTCGAAGCACCCCACCTCGTCGGTCGGCCCGAAGCGGTTCTTGAGCGCGCGGATGAAGCGCAGCGACGTCTGCCGGTCGCCCTCGAAGTGGCACACCACGTCGACCAGGTGCTCCAGCACGCGGGGGCCGGCGACCTGCCCGTCTTTCGTGACGTGACCGACGATGATGATCGGCAGGTCCCGCTCCTTGGCGACGCGGATGAGGGTCGCGGCGACCTCGCGCACCTGGCTGGGTTGTCCTGCCGCGCCGTCGGTGAGCGACGACGACACCGTCTGCACGGAGTCGACGATCACGAGCTGCGGCTGCACCTCGTCGATGTGACCGAGGATCGTGGCGAGGTCGGTCTCGCTCGCCAGGTACAGCTCGTCGTGCAGCGCGCCGGTACGCTCGGCGCGCAGCCGCACCTGAGCGGGGGACTCCTCGGCGCTCGCGTACAGCACCCGCCGCCCGGCACGTGCCGCCTGCGCGGCGACCTCGAGCAGCAGCGTGGACTTGCCGACGCCCGGCTCGCCGCTGAGCAGGATGGCGGCGCCGGGGACGATGCCGCCGCCCAGCACGCGGTCGAACTCGCCGACCCCGCTCGTGCGCCGGGGTGCGTCCTGCGTCGTGATCTGCGTGATCGGTCGGGCGGCGCGATCGGCGGTGGGTGCGAGGGCGTTCACGCGTCGGAGGATGCCGGTCTGGGCGGCCTGCTCCTGCACGGTTCCCCACTGCTGGCACTCGCCGCAGCGGCCGACCCATTTCGCCGTCGTCCACCCGCACTCCGTGCACACGTACGCAGGGGGAGCGGGTTTCCGGGTGGCCATGCCCCCAGGCTATCGGCGGGATCAGACATCCCTATCGCCCGGGTGATTATTCACGGTCCGGTGCCCCAAGAGCCCGTGGAAAAGCCAACATAATGAAGACATGTCCAACGGCGGGTCCGTCTGCGGACCGATCTCGAGCTACTCCCGGGTGCGCATCCTGCATCTGCTCTTCGAGGCGGGGGCGGTCGGTGTGTCCAGGCACCTCACGATCGGGGAACTGTGCGAGGCCACCGGCCTGCACGCCAACACCGTCCGCGAGCACCTGCAGCGTCTCATCGAGGGCGGCTACGTGATCCCCGAGGTGGAGCACCGCACCACCCGCGGCCGCCCGCGCACGCTCTACCGCGCCGCGACCGGTGCGTCCGACGCATCGAGCCCGGTCGCCAGGGACAAGGCCAAGGCGGCGGCCCGTCGCGGCGACCTGCTGCGCAGCGTGGTGCCCTCCGCGACCCCGAGCGCCCTCGGGCGCGACGCCGTGCACCAGCTCGACGCCCTGGTCGAGCACCTGGAGGAGAGCGGCTTCGAACCGGTCGTCGACGACCGGGTGCTGACGGTCGACCTGAGCCCGTGCCCGCACGCCGCCGGCCGTCCCGAAGACCGCCCGCTCCTGTGCCAGGTGCACCTGGGCCTCATGCAGAGCGTGCTGACCGAGGCCGGGGGACCGCTCGTCGCCGCGTGCGTGCGCGACGCTCAGAGCCCATCGGAGTGCACCGTGCAGCTGCGCGACACCACGACGCAGCAGTCCGACCGAAGAGGAGTCGCGCATGGAATGGCTTGATCCGCTCGTCCTGTCCCGATGGCAGTTCGGGCTGACGACCGTCTACCACTACCTCTTCGTGCCGCTGACGATCGGCATGGCCCTGGTGGCCGCGATCTTCCAGACGGCGTGGGTGCGCACCGGCAAGGTGCAGTACCTCCACCTCACCCGCTTCTTCGGCAAGATCTTCCTGATCAACTTCGCCATGGGCGTGGTCACCGGCATCGTGCAGGAGTTCCAGTTCGGCATGAACTGGTCGGACTACTCCCGCTTCGTCGGCGACGTGTTCGGCGCCCCGCTGGCCTTCGAGGGTCTCCTCGCCTTCTTCTTCGAGGCGACCTTCATCGGCCTGTGGATCTTCGGCTGGGACAAGCTGCCACAGAAGCTGCACCTCGCGACCATCTGGTGCGTCTCGATCGGCAGCATCCTGTCGGCGTATTTCATCATCGCGGCGAACGCGTTCATGCAGAACCCCGTCGGCTACACGTTCAACGAGGCGACCAACCGTGCCGAGCTCACCGACTTCTGGGCGCTGCTGACCAACCCCGTGGCGCTCGCCGCCTTCCCGCACACCATCTTCGGCGCACTCATGTTCGCCGCCGGTGTCGTCATCTCGGTCTCGGCCTGGCACCTGGCGCGGGGCCAGCACTTCGACACCATGCGCGTCTCCCTCAAGTTCGGGCTGTGGGCCATGATCTTCTCCACCGCGGGCGTGGTGCTCACCGGCGACCAGCTGGGCCTGGCGATGTACGCCGCGCAACCCATGAAGATGGCCGCCGCCGAGGCGACGTTCAACACCGTGTGCGGACCGGACGCCTCCTTCAGCCTGTTCACGCTCGGCACGCCGGACGGCAGCTCCGAGCTGTTCTCCATCCGCGTCCCGTACCTGCTGTCGCTGCTGTCGACGCACACGCTCGACGCGTGCGTGCACGGCATCAACGACCTCAACGCCGAGTACGCCCAGACCTACGCCGCCACGGGCCTGACCGACTTCGCCCCGATCCTGTGGGTCACGTACTGGTCGTTCCGCTGGATGATCGGCCTCGGCATGGCCGCCGCCCTCGTCGCGGTCGCCGGCCTCTGGGTCACCCGCAAGAACGCCAAGAAGCCGGTCGCCCCGTGGATGTGGAAGGTCGCGATCTGGTCGTTCCCGCTCGCGCTCGCCGCCAACATCATGGGCTGGGTGTTCACCGAGATGGGTCGGCAGCCGTGGATCGTGTTCGGGCTGATGTCCACGCGAGACGGCGTCTCGCCCGGTGTCAGCGGTGTCGAGGTGCTCATCTCGCTGATCGCCTTCACCGCGATCTACGCCGCCCTCGCGGTGGTCGAGGTGCGGTTGATCGTGAAGGCCGCCCAGAAGGGGCCGGACACCGATGAACAGCCCCATGAGGAGACGGCTCAGCTGCCGTCGGTCGTGTACTGAGAGGAAGGAGCATCATGGATCTCGCAACGCTCTGGTTCTGGATCGTCGCCTTCCTCTTCGTGGGGTACTTCGTGCTCGACGGATTCGACTTCGGCGTCGGCATGTCGCTGCCGTTCCTCGGCAAGGACGACGTCTCCCGCCGGCAGGTCATCAACACGATCGGCCCGGTGTGGGACCTCAACGAGACGTGGGTCATCGTCGCCGGCGCCTCGCTGTTCGCGTCGTTCCCCGAGTGGTACGCCACCCTGTTCAGCGGCTTCTACCTGCCGCTGCTGCTCATCCTGCTCGCGCTCATCCTGCGCGGCGTCTCGTTCGAGTACCGCCACCAGCGGGAGAGCAGGAAGTGGAAGCAGGGCTTCGACCGGATGATCGTGATCGGCTCGGTCGTGCCCGCGCTGCTGTGGGGCGTCGCCTTCGGCAACATCGTGCAGGGCGTCGCGATCGACGAGAACCACATCTACGTCGGCGGCTTCTTCTCGCTGCTCAACCCGTACGCGCTGCTGGTCGGCGTGACCACCCTGCTGCTGTTCTTCCTGCACGGCGTGCTGTTCGTGGCGCTCAAGACCGACGGGCAGGTGCACGCCGATGCCCGGAAGCTCGCCGCCCGCGCGGCCGTGCCCACCGTGATCGCCGCCGCCGCGACGGTGCTGTGGACCTACTTCCTCGCCGCGGGGCGGGAGGCGCCGCTGCTGTGGCTGGTCGCGGGTGCCGGTGCCATCGCCGCGGTGTCGCTCATCGCCGCGATCGTGCTGTCGCTGCGGGGCCGAGACGGCCAGGCCTTCACCGCGGGCATCGTCACGGTGCTGACGGCCGTGGTGATGCTGTTCGCCGCGCTGTTCCCGTTCGTCATGCCGTCGACCATCGACCCGGCGTTCAGCCTGACGATCGCGAACGCGTCGAGCACCCCGTACACGCTGCAGATCATGACCTGGACCGCGCTGATCGCGCTGCCGCTCGTCATCGCGTACCAGACCTGGACATACTGGGTGTTCCGCAAGCGCGTCACCCGCAGCTCGATCGAGGGGGCGCCGGCCCACGCGTGACCCTGCCCCGCCCCCGATGATCGCCCCCGCATGAAACCCGTCGACCCGAGACTGCTGCGCTACGCGGCCGCCGCCCGTGGGTACCTCGCGGCCTCCGCGGTGATCGGCGTCGCGCAGACCGCGGTCACGATCGCGTTCGCGTGGCTGCTGACCGAGGCCATCACGGGAGCGATCGCCGGCCGAGACGTCACCGTGGTGCTGCTCACGCTGCTCGCGACGGCCCTGGTGCGCGGGCTGCTGATCGCCGCGTCCGACGTCGCGGGCACACGGGCGGCCGCGCGCACGGGCATGCA
>NZ_SSDO01000386.1:0-763 GCF_004794395.1 Microbacterium sp. K41
ACGGCGGCCCACCATCCCGCTCTACGGGAGAGACAGTCGCCGATCTGGGGAGTCCGGCGGGTGTCACGACCTGTTCGATCGGAGGCCGCAGCGCTGCGCGTCGCGCGGAGTGCTGTCCTTCTAGGCGGACAGTGCCTGGCCCGTCCAGACCCGCGCGACGCGCAGCCTCGCATCGAGCAGCACGGCGTCACCGAGCATGCCCGCGCGCAGCGCGCCGAGACGCGTGTGCCGTCCGACGGCCCTCGCCGGTGTCTCGGTGAGCGCGCGCACCGCCTCGGTCAGGGGCACCCCCGCGCGTACGGCGCGCTGCAGTGCCACATCCTGCGTGAGCGTCGACCCGGCGATCGAGCCCGTGTCGTCGGCGCGCGCCACCCCGTCGAGGACCGTCACGCGAACGGTGCCGAGGTCGTACTGCCCGTCGGCGCTGCCCGCGGCGGCCATGGCGTCGGTGATCAGCGCGACCCTGGTCGGCGCCGCGTCGAACACGAGCTTCACGACAGCGGGGTCGAGGTGGATGTCGTCCGCGATCGCCTCGAGGATCACCCGGTGATCGGCGGCCGCGGCGAGCACGGGGCCAGGGGCGCGGTGGTGGATGCCGTTCATCGCGTTGAACGCGTGGGTGAGGATCGACGCTCCCGCCTCGAACGCCGCGATCGCCATGTCGGCGTCGGCGTCGGTGTGCCCCACGGCGGCCGCCGCTCCGGAGGCGACGATCTGCCGCACGGCGTCCAGCCCTCCCGGCAGCTCCGGCGCGATCGTCACC
>NZ_SSDO01000387.1:0-3424 GCF_004794395.1 Microbacterium sp. K41
CGACGTAGGCGTCGCGGTCGATCACCCAGGCGAGCGCCTGCCGGAAGGCCGGGTCGTCGAACGGCTTCTGCTGCAGGTTCATGAACAGCGTGGCGGAGCCGGTGGTCGGGGAGGCGAGGAACTGGTTGTGCTCGGGGTCGGCCGAGAGGAACTGCTCCTCGATCTGCGGGATGAACGCCTGGGCCCAGTCGGCGTCGCCATTGGCGAGAGCCGTGGTGAGGGCGGTGTTGTCGCCGTAGGAGACGTAGTGCAGCTCGGGCACGGCGAGGTCGCCGGCCCAGTAGTCGTCGCGGGCGTCAAGCGTGACCGACTCGGTCGACCAGTTCGCCATCGCGTAGGGGCCGGTGCCGACGAGGTCGTCGCCCTTGACGGGGTCGGTGGCCGGGTCGTCGAACTTCTCCCAGATGTGCTTCGGCACGATCGGCACGTGGAGCACGCGCGCCTGGTTGACGTACTTGGAGTCGCCGAAGCTCAGCACGACCGTGTCGCCGTCGACCTCGGCTCCCTCGTACTTGAGGCCGGCGGTGTCGAGCGCGGGGATCGAGGCGGTCTCGAAGGAGAAGACGATGTCGTCGGCGGTGAACGGCTCGCCGTCGCTCCAGGTGACGCCCTCGCGGGGGACGACCGTGAGCTGCGTGTAGTCGTCGTTCCACTCGAGGCTCTCGGCGAGCCACGGCGTGGTACCGCGGTCTCCCGTCTGGTTCACCAGGGCCAGGGTCTCGAACACGACCTTGGCGTAGCCGTACTTCGACGCGGCGGAGTCGCCGACGAACGGGTTGTTCGACTCGGTGGTGATGGCGCCGTCCGGCTTGGCGATGGTGAGGGCGGCGCCGCCGGCTGCGGTGTCGTCCGACCCTCCGGACGAGCATCCGGCGAGGGCCGAGACCCCGAGTGCGGTGATCGCGGTGGCGGCGATCAGAGACGTTCTGAGCTTCATTGCTTCTCCTTGGGCACGGTCGTTGTGCGGCGGCGGTTTGCTTACTGTCGAGAAAGTAAGCTGAGGTGAGGTTACCGAGGAGTAAGTTGGTTGGCAAGCGGGGCCGGTTGAGGAGAGGACGACGCATGTCGGAGAGCGATCACGCCGTGCGGGTGCGCCCGGCGACGCGGGAGAAGCGCGAGCAGATCCTCAAGGCGGCCATCGAGATCTTCGGCAACAAGGGCTCGACCAACGGCACCCTCGCCGACGTCGCCGAGCAGGTCGGCATCACGCACGCCGGGGTGCTGCACCACTTCGGCTCGAAGCAGAAGCTGCTGCTCGAGGTGCTGGCCTACCGCGACCAGGACGACGTCGCCGGGCTCGCCCAGAAGCACATCCCCGACGGTCCCGAGCTGTTCCTGCACCTCGTGCGCACGGCCCTCACGAACGAGAAGCGCCCAGGCATCGTGCAGGCGTACACCGTGCTCTCGGCGGAATCGGTGACCGACGACCACCCCTCCCGCCCCTACTTCGAGGACCGCTACACGACCCTCCGCCGCGAGGTCGCCGCCGCCTTCGGCGAGCTCTGCGCGCAGGAGGGCGTGACCGAGCCCGACACGATCGCGGCGGCGTCGGCCGCGATCCTCGCCGTGATGGACGGCCTGCAGCTGCAGTGGCTGCTGCACCCGGACGCGGTCGACCTGGCCGACGCCAGCGCCTTCGCGATCCGCGCGATCGTGAACGGCGTGCTCCACCCCGGGCCGGAACTCGAGTCCTACGCCCGGCCCTGACCGCGGGCTAGGCTCGGCCCATGGCCATCGATCTCGAAGCGCTCTACATCGACCTCCACCAGCACCCCGAGCTCTCGTTCCAGGAGACGCGCACCGCGGGCATCGCCGCCCAGCACCTGCGTGACCTCGGGCTCGACGTGGAGGAGGGCGTCGGCGTGACCGGCGTCGTCGGCGTGCTGCGCAACGGCGACGGCCCCGTGGTGTGGGTGCGCGCCGACATGGACGCCCTGCCCGTGGAGGAGCAGACCGGCCGCGCGTACGCGAGCACCGCCAAGGGCGTCGACCCGTCCGGCACCACCGTGCCCGTCATGCACGCGTGCGGCCACGACATGCACGTGACCGCGATGATCGGCGCGGTCGAGAAGCTCGTGGCGGAGCGCGAGGACTGGTCGGGCACGCTCGTGGTGCTCATCCAGCCCGCGGAGGAATACGGTGCCGGCGCCAGGGCCATGCTCGACGACGGCCTGCTCGCCCGGTACCCGAAGCCCGACGTGGTGCTCGGCCAGCACGTGACCCCGCTCCCCGCGGGCGTGATCGGGGTGCGCAGCGGCACGCAGATGGCCGCGTCGGACGGCCTCACCGTCACCCTCCACGGCCGCGGCGGCCACGGCTCCCGGCCGCACGCCACGATCGACCCCGTCGTGATGGCGGCCGCCACGGTGATGCGCTTGCAGACCATCGTGTCGCGCGAGATCGACCCGCAGGGGGTGGCCGTGGTCACGGTCGGATCGATCCACGCCGGCCTCAAGAACAACATCATCCCGGCCGAGGCGAAGCTCGAGCTCAGCCTCCGCTACCCGAACGACGAGGTGCGCGAGAAGGTGCTCGCGAGCGTGGAGCGCATCGTGCGCGCCGAGGCCACCGCATCCGGCGCCGAGCGGGAGCCCGAGATCCGCACCGACCACACCCTGCCCGCCACGATCAACGACGAGGAGGCGACCGAGCGCGTCACGACGGCACTCCAGCGTGCGCTCGGCGAGACCGCCGTGATCGACCCCGGCATGTTCACCGGCAGCGAGGACGTCTCCTGGTTCGCGCGGGACGCGGGCGTGCCGCTCGTGTTCTGGTTCTGGGGTGGCGTGGATCCCGCACGGTTCGCCGAGGCCCTCGCCGCCGGCCGCCTGGAGCAGGACATCCCCACCAACCACTCGCCGTTCTTCGCCCCCGAGATCCACCCCACGATCGAGGTCGGGGTCACGGCGATGTCGGCCGCCGCGCGCGAGTTCCTGGGCGCGTAGCGGGGCGACACCCGAGCTGGGTGGCTCCGGAGCGGCGACGCGGATCAGTGGCCGCGGATCAGATCCCGCGCACCGTGACGCGCTCGCGGCCGAGCTGGCTGCTGCGGTTGTTGAGGCACCGCGTGCACAGCAGCTCCATGCGCCGCGGATGGCCGCCGCCGCAGACGCACTCGGTCGTCACCCGCCACGCGGCCGCCCTGCCGCACGACACCGGGGCGTCGCGACCGGCGTCGACGGCGGTGTGAGGGGTGTCGGACCCGGTGTGCGGACACTCGCAGCGCGGACCCTCGTCGAGGTCGGGCAGGAGCGCCGGGTCGGTGTGCGGACGGTCGTCCGTCGCGGGCGACGTGCGGGCGGGCGAGGCGGCGGAGGTCATCGCCGTCATGCTCCCACGATCCGCGGCACGGCGCGACGGGTGGCCCGGGTCACACGCCCACGATGCGCGGAGCCGGCGGGGGCGGCGGGGCGAGCTGCCGGCG
>NZ_SSDO01000388.1:0-7969 GCF_004794395.1 Microbacterium sp. K41
CCGCTGCGCCTCGCGCTCGCGCTCCGACGCGGTGGGGTCCGCCTCCGGTACGGCCCACAGCCCGCCCTCGAGCTCGGCCGCGATGTCGGGGTCGCACACCACCGAGGGCGTGCCGAGCGTCGCGGCCTCGAACGGGGTCATGCCCTGCGTCTCGAAGCCGATGGAGGTCTGGACGAGCGCGTCGGCGTCGGCGATGCGCGCGAGCGTCTGCGCGTAGGTGAGGCGCCCCGCGAAGGTCACGCCGTCGCGACCGGCGACGATCCGTTCCGCGGCCGCGCGCTGCGCGCCGCCCCCGATGACCTCCAGGTCGGCGTCGACGCCCGAGGCCACGAACGCCTCCAGGAACGGCAGCAGGCGCTTCTCCGGGCTCATCCGTCCGAGCCACACGAAGCGCGGACGCCCCGGGCGGCGCTCGGCGGGCGCCGCGGCGAGGGTGCTCGCCCGCACGTCGTCGTCGATGCCGTTCCAGATCACGTCGACGTGCGGGAACACGCCGTTCTGCTCCAGACGCCGGGCGAAGTGACCGGAGGGCGCGGTGACCGCCGAGGCCCCGGCCGCGAGCCCGCGCAGGTACGACCAGCCGTCACTGCCCCCCACGCGGATCCCGATGCCCCGCAGGGCACGGCGGCGCCACGCGTTGAGCACCGCGAGCACGGGACGATGCAGCGGGGTGACCGCCGCGAGGCCCACATCGACGCGGTTGTGCATGGTGTGCACCACGGGGAGCCCGTGCCGCTGGGCGTAGCGGTGTCCGATGAACGCCCCCCAGAAGTCGGCCTGCACGTGCACGAGGTCGACGGGAGGGCGCTGCGTCATGGCGCGGTCGAGGGCGCGGTCGGTGGCGCGGCCCGGCCAGCTCATCGCGTACTCGCGGTCGAGTGTGATCGGGACGGACGGGAGGTCGACGTAGGCACCGGCCGGCACGTCGCCCTCGGGAACGCGGTGCGCGTGCATGCGGGGCGCGACCACCGTCACGGTGCGCCCCGCCCTCTCCAGAAAGGTCCGCTGCAGCCGCATCGACACCTGCGCGCCACCGAGGGAGTCCAGGTGCTGATCGCCGAAGAAGACGATGTGCATGCGGTTACTCCGGCAGCGGCTCGTCGCGGTACAGCGCCTCGAAGGTGTCGAGCGTGCGGTTGATGTCGTGGATCGCGACGCCGTCGAGCGAGGCGTGCTGCATCCGCTCGTACTCGCCCGGCGAGGCGGTGAGGACATCGGTCAGTCGCGCGGCGAGCTCGTCGACGTTGCCCGGCTCGAACAGGTGGCCGTTCTCGCCGTCGTGCACCAGGTGCGGCAGGGCCACCGCGTCCGCGGCGACGATCGGCAGCGCCGACGCCATGGCCTCCATGGTCGCGATCGACTGCAGCTCGGCGATCGACGCGATCACGAACAGGCTCGCGCGCGACAGCAGGGCGCGCAGCTCCTCGTCGGTCGTGCGGCCGTGGAACGTGACCCGGTCGGCGAGACCGAGCTGCGCGGTGAGGCTCTCGAGCTGCTTGCGCTGATCTCCGCCGCCGACGATGTCGAACGTCGTGTTCAACGCGGGGTCGAGCTTCGTCATCGCCTTGAGGATGACCTCGACCTGCTTCTCGGCCGTGAGGCGCCCGACGAACACCAGGCGGTTCTCCTCGCGCGGCGCGATCACCGGCGTGTACTGCGAGCGGTCGATGCCGCAGCTCACCGGGATGACGTTGCGTACCTCGACCGTCTTCTCGAGGAAGTCGGCGGCGCGGCGGGTCGGGGTCGTGATGGCGCGGGTGAGGTCGAACGTGCGCTTCGCGTCGGCCCAGGCGAACTTCAGCACCAGGTCGTCGATGAACTTCGGCATGGTCGTGTGATCGAGGATGTTCTCGGCCATCACATGGTTGGTCGCGATGACCGGGATGCCGCGCTGCTTCGCGATGCGCGCGAGGCCGCGTCCGATCACGATGTGCGACTGGATGTGCACGACGTCGGGCTGCACGCGGTCGAGCACCTTCCGCGCGTAGTGCTTGGAGCGCCACGGCCACACGAAACGCAGCCAGTCGTGCGGGGCCCAGCGCACGGACGGCAGCCGGTGCAGCGTCATCGGCTCGCCCTCGATCACCTCGGTGTGAGGCGCCGAGCGGCGGTACGCCTGGTTGGGGGCGACCACGTGCACGTCGTGTCCGCGCTGGACGAGGCCGGCCGCGAGACGCTCGGCGAAGCGGGCGGCACCGTTGATGTCGGGCGCGAAGGTGTCGCAGCCGATCAGGATCTTCAGCGGGCGGGGGGCTTCGGCGGCGTCGGGGGACGCCTCGGTCGGATCGTCGGAGGGGGTCACAGACATGCTGCCTTACGATGGGGCGGCCAAGGGAAAGCCCTGGTCGGGCGCACGCAACTCTACCCGAGGGCCCTGCCCGGGCCGCCGAGGCATACCGGCATCCGCCCAGCCGGAGCCGTTAGCGTTGGCGCATGCGACTGACTGCCGACGCCGACCCCCAGCTGTGGATCCCCGTCACCGACTCCCTCGGTTGGAAGGGGCGCCGGCACCGGAAGGCCGCGATCCGCATGCTGCTGGGACAGGTGAACGCGGCGGTGGGGGCGACCGAGCGCCCTGGATCGCGCTTCGGCGCGTGGGCCATGAGCCAGGCCGCCCCGATGCTCATGAAGAAGGCCGACGGCCGTGTGCTGGTGTGGACGTGGAAGGCCGAGCCCGAGCTGGTGGTGGCGATGGCGACCGCCCAGGTGCTGACGCCCGATGTGCGCATCGCCCGAGCGTCGATGCCCATGGAGTACGACGACACCACCTCGTTCCCGACGCGGCTCGGGGCCGGCGAGAAGCTGGTGGTCGCGATGCCGCCCTCGCCCGCGACGCCCCCGTTCACGACGTACACGTGGGACACCGGCACGCACCTGATCACGCTGACGGCGGTGTGCGCCGACCGGGAGCGCTTCGGCACGCTCGGCACCGCGCTCGACGACCTCGCCCGGAGCATCCGCATCGCCGACGACCTCACCGGCGGCGAGTCGCCCGACGTGCTGCGGCTGCCTCCGGCCTGACACCCTCGACGTCCACCGCCGGGTGC
Organism: Microbacterium sp. K41; assembly: GCF_004794395.1. Classification (NCBI taxonomy): domain Bacteria; kingdom Bacillati; phylum Actinomycetota; class Actinomycetes; order Micrococcales; family Microbacteriaceae; genus Microbacterium; species Microbacterium sp. K41. The sequence continues at coordinate 3,048 of NZ_SSDO01000388.1, forward strand.
GGGAAGGACTCACGCGAGGCCGTGCGCAGCGAGCCAGTCCTTCGCGACGGGGGCCGGAACACGCACGAGCCAGGCGTCGGTGACGAGCTCCGCCAGCCGCTCCGCGTCCACCACGTCCAGGCGTACGAGCAGCGCCGGGTAGCCGTCGAAGTGCGGGATCGAGAACAGCGCCTCCGGCTCCGCGGCCAGCAGCGCCTCCTTCTCGCCCTGATCCGCCACGCGCACCGACAGCACCTCGCCGTCGGGCCACTGCCGACCGAGCTCGGCCAGCTGGCGCAGATCGGCGCCGGTCGGGCCGCGCAGCCCCGCGAACTGCCCCTGCGTCACGCGCCACCCGGGCAGACCCGTGTGACCGTTGACGGCCTCGGTGACCCCGGGCAGCGCGAGCGCGATCCGCCGCACGTCGTCGATCGTCGCCATCCCGTCATGCTCCCGCACGCCCCGCCCGCGCACAACGCCCGGGCCCGCGCGGAGGTCAGCGCGCGATGCGGAGGGTGCGCACCTCGAACGGACGCAGGTGCAGCGCTCCACCCGTCCGCGCGTCGTCGAGGTCGTCCTCGATCAGGCTCACCTCGCGCACCTCGCGATGCTCGAAGCCGACCGCCAGCTCGCCCGTGGTCCGGCGCCCGAGAGCTTCGTACACGCGCACGATCACGTCGCCCGAGCCGTCGTCGGCGAGCTTGACCGCCGACACCACGATGCCCTCGCCGGACACGCTCACCAGGGGCTCGACCTCGCGGGCACCGCGCACGACGGTGGGCAGCGCGTTGAACCGGATTCCCTCGGCCGTGGCGATCGCGGCGTCCGCGCCGATCACGAAGCCGACCTCGATGGCGTGGTGCCCGTGGTCGGTGTCGGGGTCGGGGAACCGCGGCGCGCGCAGCAGCGAGAGCCGCACGGTCGTGGTCACCCCGTCGTCACCGACCTCGCGCGAGGTGTCGTAGCCGTAGATCGAGTCGTTGACGAGCGCGGCGCCGAAGTCCTGCTCGCGCACCAGCACGAAGCGGTGCATCGAGGTCTCGAACTTCGCGGCCTCCCAGCTCGTGTTCGTGTGGGTGACGCGGGCCTGGTAGCCGAACTGGGTCTCTGCCTCGGTGTGCGACGCCTGGATGTCGAGCGGGAACGCGAGCTTGAGCAGCTTCTCGGTCTCGTGCCAGTCGATGTCACAGCGCAGCACTACCGTGCGCGAGTCGGGCGCGAGGAGGATCGTCTGCGTGATCGTCGACTCCGAGAACCGCCGCTCGACCACGATGGTCGCGACGCCGTGCACCACCGAGGCCTCGATCGACGACACCGCGGTGAGGTCCTCGACGCTGTTGCGGTAGTAGCGGTCGATGTCCCACGCGTCCCACATGTTGGGGAAGTCCTGGTGCAGCTGGAACAGGTTCGCGGCCCTGCCCGGCGCGACCGTCTCGCGGCCGGACGCCCTGTCGACCGCCGACACGATGAGGCCCTCCGCCGACACCACGACCGACACGAGCTCGTTCTCCAGGCGCCAGCCGCCGTCCGCGTCGGTGAGCGTCACCGGGCTCGCGGTCGGCTCCCCGACGAACGCCGCGCCCAGCGCCCGTCCTCCCGCGACCGAGGTCGGCTCGAACCGCAGTGCGCGGTCCCCGTCGCCCGCGAGCGACCGGCGTGCGCGCTGCGCGATGTCGCGCGCCTCCGACAGCACGTCGGAGAGCACGGCGACGGCCTCGCGGTGCACCCAGGCGATCGAGGTGCCGGGGAGGATGTCGTGGAACTCGTGCAGCAGCACGGCCTGCCAGAGCCGGTCGAGCTCCGCCTGCGGGTACGCGGCCCCCGTGCGCACGGCGTCGGTCGCGGCCCACAGCTCCGCCTCGACGAGCGCGTGCTCAGCCCAGCGGTGCAGCGCCTTCGTGGCGTGCTGGCTGGTGAGGGTGCCGCGGTGCAGCTCGAGGTACAGCTCACCCACCCACACGGCGGGGTGCGGCAGCTCGGCCTTCGCGGCGTCGAAGAAGTCGTCCGGGTGCTCCCAGACGACCTGCGCGCTGCCCTCGAGGTCGCGCAGGCGCGCGGCCTTGCCCGTCATCTCCCGGGTCGTGCCGCCACCGCCGTCACCCCAGCCGACCGGAGCGATCGATCGCGACGTGACACGGTTCTCCTTGAACTGCCGCGCGGCCTTGGCGACCTCCATGCCGCTGAGCTGCGAGTTGTAGGTGTCCATCGACGGGAAGTGCGTGAACACCTGCGAGCCATCGATGCCCTCCCACAGGAACGAGTGGTGCGGGAAGACGTTCTGCTGGTTCCACGAGATCTTCTGCGTGAAGAACCACTCGAACCCGGCGCGGCGCATGAGCTGCGGCAGCGCGGGCGAGTAACCGAAGCTGTCGGGCAGCCACACGCCCTTCGACCGGATGCCGAACTCGCGCTCGAAGAAGCGCTGGCCGTGCGAGAACTGCCGCACGAGCGACTCGCCGGTGGGCATGACGGTGTCGGACTCGACCCACATGCCGCCCAGGGGCAGGAAGCGCCCCGCGGCGACCGCGGCTCTGACCCGCTCCCACACCTCGGGGCGGTGCTCCTTGATCCAGGCGTACTGCTGCGCGCTGGACATGCCGTACTGGAACTCGGGCTGCTCCTCGATGAGCGTGGTCATGGACGAGGTGGTGCGGGCGACCTTGCGGATGGTCTCGCGCACGGGCCACAGCCATGCGGAGTCGATGTGCGCGTGGCCGACCGCCGAGATGCGGTGCGCGCTCGCCTCGGCCGGGGCCGCGAGCACGTCGGCGAGTCGGGCGCGGGCGTCGGCGGCCGTCTCGACGATGCGCTGGAGGTCGAGCACGTCGAGGGCGTCGTCGAGCGCCTGGAGGATGCGCATGCGCCGCGGCGAGGTCGCCGGCAGCTCGGCCTGCAGCTCGAACAGCACCTCGATGTCGAGGGACAGGTCGAACACCTCGGGCTCGAACACCGCGAGGTCCATGCGGCGCAGGCGGTACAGCGGCTCCTTCGACGAGGTGAGGATGTCGCCCTCCTGCGTCGGAAGGAAGGGGTGGTAGTCGAGCAGCACCGGGTTCGACGCTCCCTCGAGGTACAGCTCGACGGGCTCGTCGCCGTGGGCGTTCTCGGCGATCGGCACCCACTGGTTGCGCGGGTTGATGCTCTTGATCGGCGTGCCGTCGGGGCGGTACGCGAGGGCCTCGCACTGGAAGCCGGTCATGTTCACGTCGAAGCCGAGGTCGATCAGCGCCTCGACACGGCGCCCCTTCCAGTCGGCCGGCACGCGCCCCGTGAGCTTGAACCACGTGGTGCCCCAGGCCGGGCCCCACAGCGACCCGACCGCGCCCGGCGCGTAGTCGAGCGCCAGCCCCTCGGCCGGCGGGATCGGCTCCCCGGGCAGTTCGTGCAGCTCGACGGTCAGCGGCACGGAGGCCGAGTGGATCGCGGGACGGATGCGCTCTTCCAGCACGCGCTTGACGCGGCCGACGGTGAGCGAGGTGTCGTCATGCATGGCTGTTCTCCGGGCTCGACGGTGAGGGGGCGTTCTGATGCTATCCGATTTACTAAAACGATCTAGCGATTCGAGTCTACGGCACACCCACGACGCTCCCGCGAGGCTAAACCGATCAAGTAGGGTGATGCCTATGGCCTCGGGGAAACGCGTCACGATCGCGGACATCGCGCGACTGGCCGGCGTCTCCCCCGGTGCCGTTTCCTTCGCCCTGAACGGTCGCCCCGGCGTGAGCGAGGAGACCAGGCAGCGCATCCTCGCGATCATCGAGGAGCACCACTGGCAGCCCAGTTCCGCGGCACGCGCCCTGGTCGGTGCCCGTGCCAACGCGGTCGGCTTCGCACTCGCCCGCCCCGCCCGCTCGCTGGGCTCCGAGGCCTTCTTCACCGATCTGATCGCCGGCATCGAGTCGCGGCTGTCGGAGAGCAAGGTCAGCCTGCAGCTGCGCCTGGTCGCCGACATCGACGAGGAGATGGAGGTGCACCGCCAGTGGCGGTCGTCGAATCAGGTCGACGGCATCATCTACATCGATCCGCGCGACGACGACCCGCGCGCGGCGAACATCGCGTCGCTGGACGCCCGCGCCGTGATGATCGGGTCCGAGCCGTCCGCGGAGGGCGACGTGCCGAGCGTGTGGATCGGCGACGAGGAGGTGGCCGAGACGCTGTTCTCCTACCTCGCGGCCCTCGGGCACACCCGCATCGCCTACGTCGCCGGACCCGCCGAGCTCGAGCACACGCGCCTGCGCGCCGAGGTGCTGGAGCGCCTCGCGGCGGACGGCATCGCGGGCGAGGTCATCGCGACCGACTTCTCCCCCGCACGCGCCTCGGCGGTCACGCGCACTCTGCTCTCCGGCAAGCAGCGCCCGACCGCGATCGTCTACGACAACGACGTGATGGCGGTCGCCGGACTCCGCGTCGCCCAGGAGATGGGGCGCACCGTGCCGCGCGACGTCTCCCTCGCCTCCTTCGACGACTCGGTGATCGCCGGGCTCATCAACCCGTCCATCACCGCCATGACGCGCGACACGTTCGAGCTCGGCGAGCAGGCGGCCACCCTCCTGCTGCAGCAGATCGAGGCGGGCGCGACCCTGCCCAGCGTCGCCGGTCCCACGCCCACCCTCACGGCGCGCGAGAGCACGGCGCCGCCCGCGTCCTGACGCGCGCCGACGGATGGTGTCAGGCGTCGACGACGGTGTTGACCGAGCCGTAGCGGCCGACCGCGTCGCCCGCGAGGTCGGGGCGGATCAGCTCCCGGATGCCCCGAGCCTCCAGCGCCGCGGGGTCTGCCGCGTCGGCCGAGGTGACCAGGGCCGGGTCGAGTCCGGCTGTGCACGCATCGACCCACGCCTGGAACACCGCCCCTCCCGGGCTCAGCGCGGCCCGGCTCACCGGCACGTCGCGCTCGTCCACCTCGACCACGATCCCGGTCGGCCGCGCCGGGGCAGCCGTGC
>NZ_SSDO01000389.1:0-2542 GCF_004794395.1 Microbacterium sp. K41
CACTCCCGCCATCCTCGAGGGGGAGCCGCCCGCCGCGGCGGCCGACGACTGGTCGCAGCCGTCGCTCGCTCCGGAGGTGCCGGAGGGCGGCAGCTACCGCGTGCTCGCCGGCCTCATCTTCGTGTTTCTGTTCCTGCTGCTCGTCGCCGCCGTGGTCGCGCTCGTGGTCCTGGTGAATGCCGGGTTCCCGACCCTCGCCGACGCGGCGCCCGCGCTGACTCCGCTGCGGGTCTGACGCCGGATCTTCGGGCTCGCCGCACTCATCCCCGGGCTGCGCGGCGGAGGGTCACGATCGCAGTCGCGCTCGCCACCGCCAGCAGAACCGCTCCCAGCCAAGCTGCCGCCTCGAACCCTGCCGCGAACGCCTCCGTCGCGAACGAGCGGAGCGCGTCGCCCTGCACGGCGGGGAGGTCGTCGGCCGTCGTCATCGCCACCGCGAGCGTCTCGGCCGCGCTCTCATGGGCCTCGACCGTGCCGTCGGCCGGCGAGCCGTCCGGGATCCCCGCGCGGTAGATCGCGATCCCGACGCTGCCCATCACGGCGATGCCGAGCGACACCCCCACCTCGGTGCTCGTCTCGCTCAGTGCGGACGCGGAGCCGGCACGCTCCACGGGAGCGGAGCCGACGACCAGGTCGGTCGCCAGGGCCGTCACGGGGCCGATCCCGGCGTAGGCGAGCGCGAAGCCGACCAGCACCAGAGTCGTGTCTCCGAGGCCGGCCGCCCTGGCGAGGACCACGAAGCCGGCGGCCGACGCGGCGAGGGCGATGCCGATGATCAGCAGGCGGGGCACACGGCGGGCGAGGATGGGCGCGATCACCGAGGTCGCGATCAGCGCCGCCGCACCGGGCAGCAGGAGCAGGCCGGTGATGAGCGGTGGGTGACTCGCCACGAGCTGCAGGTGCTGCGTGAGGAAGAGGTAGATACCGCCGATCGCGAGCGTGCTGATCAGCATGGCGATCAGGCCGGTGCGCACCAGCGGATTCGCGAACAGGCGCAGGTCGAGCAGCGGATCGACCAGGCGGTTCTGTCGGCGGATGAAGAGGAGACCGAGGAGCAGGCCGAGCACGGCGGACGCCGCCGCGAGCAGCCCGACACCGTGGGCCGCGACCTCCTTGATCCCGAACGTGAGCGACACCATGGCCGCGACGACGAGGGCGACGCTGACGAGGTCGGGGCGGCCGGCGGACCGGTCGCGATACTCCGGGAGGAGCAGGGGGCCGACGATCAGAAGCAGGGCCATGACGGGGAGCCCCAGCAGGAACACCGATCCCCACCAGAAGTGCTCCAGCAGCGCGCCGCCGACGATCGGGCCGAGTGCGATCCCGGCCGAGAACATCGTGGCCCAGATGCCGATGGCGAGCCCGCGCTGGTGCGCGTCGCGGAACATGGTGCTGATGAGGGCGAGGGTCGACGGCATGAGGGTCGCACCCGCGATGCCCATGACCGCGCGGCTCGCGATGAGCATCTCGGGCGTCAGGGAGAAAGCCGCCGCGGCCGAGGCGGCGCCGAACGCGGCGGCTCCGATCAGAAGCAGTCGTCTGCGGCCGATCCGGTCGCCGAGGGAGCCCATGGTCACGAGGAACCCGGCGATCATGAAGCCGTAGATGTCGATGATCCACAGGAGCTGCGCCGCTGACGGCCGCAGATCCTCGCTCACGTGCGGGACGCCGAGGTGCAGCACCGTGATGTCGAGTGCCAGGAGCAGCGTCGGCAGTGCGAGCGCGGCGAGACCGAGCCACTCCCTCGCGCCCGCGCGCGCCTCGGTGATCAGGGGTGCGTTGTTCATCGTGTCCTCGTTCGGCTCTTCTCCGGGTGGATCCCGTCCCTCATACTGAGACCGTTCCCGCGCCTGCGGGAAGTACCCACTAATTACTGCGGTACTTACCTTTTGGTAAGGAGGAGGATCATGGCGGAGACGGTGCGATGCGGGCCCTACGTCTGCGGGATCGACGCGGCGCTGGATGTCGTGAGCGGAAAGTGGAAGGGCCTGATCCTGTGGGAGCTGGTGGAGCACGGCACCATGCGCTTCGCCCAGCTGCGCCGCGCACTCCCGGGGGTGAGCGAGAAGATGCTCACCCAGCATCTCCGGGAGATGGAGCGGGACGGGCTCCTGCTCCGACAGGTGTTCGCCGAGGTTCCGCCGCGCGTCGAGTACTCGCTGACGGACGCGGGAGCCTCGCTCAGCGCGGCTCTCGAACCCCTGGGCGAGTGGGGTCAGCAGCGGATCCTCCGCGAGGACATCGCCCTCGTCGACCACGCGGACGCGCCGCGGATGCCACGCCCCTGACGCGTGGCGGGTGGGCGGGCCGCCGGATCTCCTCGGGGGCGGCCGGCGCGGCGGTCAGTGCGCGGCCGTCAGTGCGCGGCGGATGAGGAGAGGTGTGGCCGAGATGCGGCGTCGTCCGGCCGACCGCGTCCGATGCCGCCGGAACGATCGGGCGATCCCGCCCGGTGATCGGACGCCGCCGTCGGGTGGCCGGGCGAGGCCGCCAGGTGGCTCGCGGTGCCGAGGGCGTCGACCGCGGGCAGCCCGCCCGTGAC
>NZ_SSDO01000390.1:0-6836 GCF_004794395.1 Microbacterium sp. K41
ATCCGGCCTGTCCGCGGCGGCTCACGCGGTGCGGGCGCGCCGGGGGGCCTTCCGGGTGGGGTGGGGCGCGCTCGGAGCGCCCGTCGCGGCAGATGCGGTGATCTGGACGGCGGCTCCCGACGCCGAGGTGCCGTCAGGGATCACGACCGTGCTCGACGTGGTCGAGCCGGAGGCCGCATCGCTGCGCACGCCGGAGGGCGTGACCGAGGTCGCGGTCGAGTGCCTGTCGCGACCGCAGGCAGAACTGGTCGCCTCGGCAACGGGCGAGCCGTCGGACACGGATGCGGAGCTCCCGCTCAGCGTGCCGCTGGCCGACGTGATCGTCCCACAGGCCGGTGATGGTCTCGCGGTCATGGTGGGCCGTGACGCCCGGGGTGCCGACATCGCAGTCGATCTGGTGGAGCACGGACCGCACGCGATCGTCACCGGCATGACCGGTGCGGGCAAGAGCGAACTGCTCGTGACCTGGGTTGCGGCGATGTGTGCCGCGTACGGGCCGGATCGGGTGACATTCGTGCTGGCCGACTTCAAGGGTGGGACGGCGTTCGAGCCGCTTCGCGCTCTCCGCCAGGTGTCTGCGGTGATCACGGACCTCGACGACGAGGGCGCGCGCCGGGGTGTCTCGAGCCTGCGGGCGGAGATGCGACGACGGGAGGCCGCCCTCGCTGCGGCCGGCGTTCGAGACGTGTCCGAGGTCGACCTGCCACGCCTGGTGATCGTGGTCGACGAGTTCGCGGCCCTGCTCCTCGAGCACGCCGACCTCGGCGACGTGTTCATCGACATCGCTGCGCGCGGCCGCGCCCTGGGGATGCACCTGGTCCTCGGGACGCAGCGTGCGGGCGGCGTGATCCGCGATGCCCTGGCGGCGAACTGCCCGTTGCGGATCAGTCTGCGGGTCGCAGACCCCGCGGACAGCAGGGCCGTGATCGGGACCGACGGCGCGGCGCTGCTCGATGGGGGGCCGGAGGGGCGCGGCTGTGCGCTCGTGCGTCGACCGCAGGATGCGGAGCCGCAGCTCGTGCGCGTCGCGCTGACCGGTCCCGGAGACCTGCGGCGTGCAGCGACGCGCTGGAGCCAGGCGGCTCCGGCTGTCAGCCCCTGGCTCCCGCCGTTGCCGCGACGCATCGATCTCGCAGACCTTCGTGGCGCGGATCGCGACGGCAGCGACGACGCCGGGGGAGACGCGGTGGTGCTCGGTCTCGCCGACGACCCGCAACGACAGCGGCAGCCTCGGGAGCTCCTGCGTCCGGGACGTGAGCGCGGGCTCGCCGTGCTCGGCGCTCCGGGCAGCGGACGCACGGCGCTCGTGCGCGCGGTGGCGGCCCAGCGCCATGATGCCCTGCTGTTCCCCTCCGATGCGGAAAGCGCGGTGGACCTGCTCGCGGCATGGGTCAGGGGTGACACGGAGATCCCCGAGCTCGTGCTGTGCGACGACATCGACGCGCTGCACGCCGAGCTCCCCGTCGAGTACGCACAGGAGTTCGCGCAGCGGTGGGAACAGTCGCTGCGCCTGTCACCTTCGACGACCTGGATCCTCACGGCCGCACGGGCATCGGGTCCCTTGGGCCGTGTGCTCGACGCGCTGCCCCGTCGAGCGCTTCTACGCGCGGCGTCGCGCGTCGAGCACCTCGCAGCGGGTGGCGAGACGTCGGGGTTCGTACGGGACCGACCGCCGGGACGCGCGGTGCTCGACGGGCGGGAGGTGCAGTTCGCCTGGGCGGACGAGCGGCCGAGGCAGTCCGCTGCCTCCTCGACGGAGATCTGGGCACCGGCGAGGTCGGTCGTGGCGCTGGTCACGGCGGGCGCGTCGGACGCGGTGGGCGCACTCCGCGCGGCGCGCCCGGAGTGGGACGTGCGGACGGCCGGGAGCGACGTGCCGACGACCGCGAGCCCGTGCATCCTGATGGCCGACGCGGAGGGCTGGCAGCGGCAGTGGGCCCTGTGGCAGCAGATCCGCGCCGAGGGCGAGGTCTTGGTCCGCGCGGAGCGTCCGTCCGATCTGCGCCAGCTGGTCGGTGTGCGCGACCTCCCGCCGTTCGCCCGGCTGCATCAGGGGCGCGCGTGGTCGGTGGTGGGGGACCGCGCGCCGCGGCGGGTCGTCGTGCCGGGGCTCGGGTCGCGGTGAGGCTGGTGCGTCAGAGGCCGGCGCCGGGGCGGACCGTTCCCACGCGGGCACCGCCCCCGAGCACGTCGAGCGGGAGGGCCTCCGCGAGACCGGCCACGTCGGTGTCGCTCAGAGAGCCCGCGCGAGCCAGGAGGGTGGCGGCGACGATGGTGGACGCGCGCGCGGCGCCGTCGAGCATCTTCAGGGCCGCGGTCGTCCCGTCCGGCGCCACCATCACCATGACGCCCTCCGCGCCGCCCTTGGTGAAGACGCCGAGACGCTCGGTCGCGATGGTGTCGGGGCGGCCGGGCCCTTCGACGGTCCAGGGGTTCTCGCGCACCGCGCGGACGAGCGACCCGGCCACGCGGTGCAGCGCGAACGGCGAACGGTCGGACGCGGTGCCGATGCGGTGGATCGCGCGCGCGAGCCCGGTGAGGGTGAGCGCATGCACCGGAGCGCCGCAGCCGTCGATGGAGGTGTGCGCGATCTTCTCCCCGGTGAGGCGCTCGACGACCTCCCGGATGTGAGCCTGCAGCGGATGCGCGGGGTCGAGGTATCCCGCGGTCGGCCAGCCGGTGGCCACGCAGGCCCGCAGCATCGCGGCGTGCTTGCCCGAGCAGTTCATGCGGACGCGCGCCTCCTGGCCGTGTTCGCGCACCAGCTCGTCGCGGGTCGCGGAGTCGCCCGGCCAGGCCGGAGGGCACGCGAGATCGTCTTCCGTCAGGCCCCCGGCGGTGAGGATGTCGCGCACCACCGCGGCGTGCCGGTCTGTGCCCGTGTGGCTCGCCGTGGCGAGGGCGAGCTGTTCGCCCTCCAGCGGTGCGCCGGCGGTGATGCACGCCACGGCCTGCAGCGGCTTAAGGCTCGACCGCGGGAGGATGAGCGCGTCGGCGTTGCCGTGTCGCGCGATCACCTCGCCGTCGGGCGAGAGCACCACCGCGGCGCCGGCGTGACGTGACTCGATGAATCCGCTCCGTTCGACGACGGCGAGCTCGACGGAATCCTGAACGGTGAGTGTCTCCAGCACTCCACCAGCCTAGTGCCGGTGGTCCCGCGGCCTCGGGGTCCCCGCGGAGGGTCGCGACGTCGGCGGCACCTGGCAGACTGAGCGCATGGCAGAGCACACCACGTCGCGTCCGCTCGGTGAACACCGCTACGCTCTCACAACGACGTGGACGGGCAACTCCGGCACCGGAACGAGCGGATACCGCGACTATCGCCGCGACGTCACCATCGAGATCGAGGGCAAGCCCGCGCTGCTGGCCTCGTCCGACAAGCCGTTCCGCGGAGACCCCTCCCGCTGGAACCCCGAAGACCTCCTGCTGGCCTCGCTCTCCGAGTGCCACCTGCTGTCGTATCTGCACGCCTGCGTCACCGCCGGCGTCGTGGTCGTCTCCTACCGCGACAGCGCGCGCGGGCTGATGCGCGAGAACGGGGCAGGAGGGGGATCATTCGTCGAGGTGACGCTCTCCCCGGAGGTCGTGGTCGCCGATCCGTCCATGATCGAGGCGGCAGAGCGGGCGCACGCCCAGGCGAACGAGTGGTGCTTCATCGCGAACTCGGTCAACTTCCCGGTGCGGCACGAGGCCACGGTCACCGCGAGCGCGTGACCCCCGCGGCGGAGGGGCAACCGCTGTTGGACTCCTCGCCCGGGAAGGGACACGTGGTCGCCGCTACCGGGAGGGTCCGGGGTTCACGCTCAGCGCTACTCAGCGGCGCTCGTGCGGGAGCGCCTGCTTGATCTTCTCGATGGTGCCCTGGGCCGGAGCCTCGTTGTAGGTGCCCGCCAGTTCCTGACCGGACAGGGCATGGATCGCGGCCATGATCTCGTCGGTCGCGAGCCGCCGTGCGCGTCCGCTGGTAGCGGGTCCGTGGGGGGACAGGTCGAGCGGCTCGCCGAACCGCACCGTCACGCGTTCGGAGAGCGTCGGCATCTTCGCGCCCACCGGCATCACCTTGTCGGTGCCGATCAGTCCCACCGGGACCACCGGTGCGCCCGTCTGCAGGGCCAGGAACGCCACGCCCGTCCGGCCCTTGTACAGGCGACCGTCGGTGGAACGGGTCCCCTCGGGGTACAGCGCGACCGCGAGGCCCTCCTCGAGCAGCTGCCGCTGCAGATCGAGCGCGTCGAGTGCGGCCTGACCAGCGCCGCGCCGGACGGGGATCGCGCCGATCGCCTCGAAGAAGGTCTTGGTGAGGCGGCCGCTGAATCCGGTGCCCTCGAAGTAGCTCGACTTCGCGAGGAAGTGCACGGGCCGCGGTGCCGCGACCGGGATGGCGATCGAGTCGATGAACGACAGGTGGTTGCTCGCGAAGATCACCGGACCGGTGGTGGGGACGTTCTCGCGGCCCTCGATCCGGGGACGGTAGATCAGCCGCGCGAGCGGGGCGATCAGGCTGCGACCGAGCGCGTAGGTGAAGCCCGCATGGCGCGGCTTCGGCGTGTCCTCTGAGGCGGGTTCGGGCTCGACGGACTGCTCAGAGGTCATCAGAGCAGGATACTCCCGGCCCCATGCCGACGTGGGAATGAAGACTCGCGCCCCACCTCCCAGGGAGGCCAAAGGGCGATGGGGCAGGATGGAGTGTCCCGCCCGCGATCCCGAGGTCTCACTGTGCGCAAGCGTCCGCTCATCGTCCTGTCCACCGTCGCCGCGGCGACCCTCCTGCTCGCCGGCTGCTCCAGCAGCGGCTCGCCGGAGAGCTCGGGCACCCCCGACCCGTCCTCCTCGAGTGGGTGTCTGCTCGACGCGCAGCCGGGCAAGACCTCGGATTCCATTGACGTTCAGGGCGAGGGACTCGATGCCGTCGTCAAAGTGCCAGCTGATGCGGCCTTCGCCGATGTGGAGCGAACGGTGATCGCTGAGGGCACAGGTGACGAAGTCGTCGCGAATGACCTCGTCGGGGTGAAGTACCAGATCGTGGAAGCGTCGACAGGTGAAGTCGTCGATTCCTCGGCACGAAGCGAGGGTGGTGAGGCTCCCGTCCTTCTCGACCAGAACAGTGCATCTCTCTTCATCGCCGCTCTCGAGTGCCAGCCGATCGGAACGCAGGTCGTCCTCGCCCTTCCAGGCGAGGTCTTCGGCGAGGGCGGGACGAATAAGGTCGTGTACGCAGAGGCCGTCGAGCAACTGCCCGAGGTCGCCACCGGCACGCCGGTCGACCCTACCCCCGGCATGCCCGAGGTGAAGCTGGACGACGACGGCAAGCCCAGCATCACGATCCCGGACGGCGATGCGCCGGCCGAGACCCAGGTCGCCGTGCTCAAGCAGGGTGACGGAGCGACGGTCGCCTCGGGCGACCTGGTCGTCGTGCAGTACCTCGGGGTCAAGTGGTCCGACGGCAAGGAGTTCGACTCGAGCTGGAGTCGCGATGCGGCACCGGCGCAGTTCCAGACCACGGGAGTGGTCACCGGATTCCGGAAGGCGCTCGAAGGTCAGAAGGTCGGCTCGCAGGTGCTCGTCGTGATGCCCCCGTCCGACGGCTACGGTGCGAGCGAGGGCAACGAGCTGCAGAACGAGAGCCTCGTGTTCGTCGTCGACATCCTCGCCACGACCCCGGTCCAGGCGCAGCAGTAGCGCGGGCGCGACGGCGGCCGTGTCCTAGGCTGGCGTCATGCGTCGCGTCATCGTCCTCGGCTCCACCGGTTCCATCGGCACCCAGGCGCTGGACGTGATCCGCGCCAACCCGCGCCGGTTCGAGCTCGTCGGGCTCGCCGCGGGCTCCAACCGCGAGCTGCTGACAGAGCAGGCGGAGCAGTTCCAGGTGGAGGACACGGCCCTCGGAGCCGTCGAAGCGGAACAGCTCGTGCGGGACGTCGAGGCCGATGTGGTGCTCAACGCCATCACCGGCTCGATCGGACTCGGCTCCACGCTCGCCGCGCTGCAGGCGGGCCGCACGCTCGCCCTCGCGAACAAGGAGTCGCTGATCGTCGGGGGAGATCTGGTGCTGGCGGCGGCCGCCCCCGAGCAGATCGTCCCCGTCGACTCCGAGCACTCCGCCCTCGCACAGGCGCTCCGCTCCGGGACGCATGACGAGGTGCGACGCCTGGTGGTGACCGCGTCGGGCGGACCGTTCCGCGGACGCACGCGCAGTGAGCTCACCGAGGTCACACCGGGGCAGGCGCTCGCGCACCCGACCTGGAACATGGGCAGGACGGTCACGACGAACTCCGCCACGCTCGTCAACAAGGGGCTCGAGGTGATCGAGGCGCACCTGCTGTTCGACGTGGCCTACGACGACATCGAGGTGGTCGTGCACCCGCAGTCGATCGTGCACTCCATGGTCGAGTTCATCGACGGGTCCACCATCGCACAGGCGTCCCCGCCCGACATGCGTCTGCCGATCTCCCTCGGCCTGGACTGGCCGCACCGCATCGGCGGCGTGGGTCGACCGCTGGACTGGACGACCGCGAGCTCGTGGACCTTCGAGCCGCTCGACGGCGAGGCCTTCCCGGCCGTCGCACTCGCCAAGGCGGTCGGCCGCGCGGGCGGCACCTTCCCGGCCGTGTACAACGCCGCCAACGAGCAGGCCGTGGACGCGTTCCACGAGGGACGCCTGTCGTTCCTCGGCATCGTCGACACGATCTCCGCGGTCGTCGACCAGCACGAGGCGCCGAGCACCCTCACGGTCGAGACGCTCGCAGAGGCCGAGGACTGGGCACGGCGCACGGCCGATCGGCTCATCGCCGCGAGCTGACGGCGCGGCCGCCGAGGGCGCCCGATGCAGCGCGGCG
>NZ_SSDO01000039.1:0-7170 GCF_004794395.1 Microbacterium sp. K41
GCGCGCCGATCGAGCACCCCGACCGGGAGATCGCGGCCGCGGCCGCCCGAGCGCGGGGCCGCGACGGGGACACGGCTGTGATTCCCCGGCTGGTGGCGGACGTGGCAGCCGGGGTCGACGACGTCGCCGCCGCGGAGGTGCTCGAACGACTCGCGGAAGACCCCGCAGCCGCGCGGACCGTGGCCGAGCACGTGCAGCGTGCCGCCGACGGCGCCTCGGTCGTCGCGCGTCGCCGGCTCGCCGCCGCACTGGCGGGGGTTCGTGGCCTGAGCGCGGACGAGGCCCTGGGCGGATTCGCACGGGATGAGGATCGCGGGGTGGCGCTCACGGCGTCGGCACTCCTGGCACGGCGCACCTAGGCGTCGGTGCCGTGCCACGCCCGATGGCGCAGCTCCTCACACGCAGAAACCCCCGGGATCTCGAGGATCCCGGGGGTTTCACTGAGCCGCTTGTCAGAATCGAACTGACGACCTTTTCATTACGAGTGAAATGCTCTGCCGACTGAGCTAAAGCGGCGTGCGACGCGTGAGCGGCGCGATCACCGATATTACCCTGTCTCGGCCTCGCTCGCGAATCGAGCCCGCCCTCACTCGCAGCGCAGGCCGTCCTCGGGCACCACGTCGTCGAGCAGGAATCCCTCGACCGCTTCGTCGACGCAGGTGTTGCCCTTGTTGTAGCCGGTGTGCCCTTCGCCCACACGGGTGATCAGCACGCCCTCCTCCAGCTGGTCCGCGAGCGACTCGGACCACTCGTACGGCGTCGCCGGGTCATTGGTGGTACCGACGACGACGATGGGACCGGCGCCCTCCGCCGCGATCTCCCCGCGCGTCCCCGTCGGCGGATAGGGCCACACCTCGCAGGGGTCCGGGCCGGTCCAGTAGGGCGCGATCGTGGGTGCCCCCTCCGCGATCTTCGCGGTGATCGCCGCCTCGGCCGCCGGGTCGTCCTCCACCGGATAGTCCATGCAGTTGTACGCGCGGAAGGCCTCGCTGGAGTTGTCGATGTAGGTGCCGTTCTCCCGACCGTTGTAGAAGTCGGCGAGCACGAACGCGGTCGTGGGGTCGCCCTGCAGCGCCTCCTCCAGGGCCTGGGTGAGGTAGTCCCAGCTGTCCTGCGAGTACAGCGCGGCGATGATCGCGGTCATCAGCGCATCGGCGCCCATCAGTCGTCCGTCCCCGTTCTCGAGGGGCGTGCGGTCGGCGCTGGCCAGGAGCGCTCCGAGGTCGGCCATCGCCTCGTCGACCGAGCCGCTGAACGGGCAGTTGCCCGAATCGAGGCAGTTCTGCATGTATGCCCGCAGCGCCGACTCGAATCCCAGCGCCTGCGTGGCCCCGACCTCGAGTCCCGGGACGGAGGGGTCGATCGCCCCGTCGAGCACGAGGCGTCCGGCCTTCTCGGGGTAGAGCTGGGCGTAGGTGGCACCGAGGAACGTGCCGTACGAGTAGCCGAGGTAGTTGAGCTGCTTGTCTCCCAGCACCGCGCGGATCAGGTCCATGTCGCGGGCCGCGTTGACCGTGGTGATGTACGGCAGGATGCCGTCGCTGTTGGCGTCGCACGCCTCAGCGAAGGCGCGATGCCCGTCGAGCAGCTCCTGCTCCCACTCGGCGCTCCCCCGCTGGGCCTCGGGGATGCCGTAGAGGTAGTCGTCCATCTGGGCGTCGTCGTAGCAGGTGACGGCCGTCGACCCGCCTACCCCGCGAGGGTCGAAGCCGATCACGTCGTAGTTCTCGACCAGTGCGGGGCCGACCGCATAGCCGAGGCTGCTGAGTACCAGGTCGACCCCGCTCGCGCCGGGCCCGCCGGGGTTCGTGAGGAGCGAGCCGACCGCGGTGCCCTCCGCGCGATGCCGCACCACCGCGAGCTGGATCTCGCCGGAGCCGGGGTTCTCCCAGTCGAGAGGCGCCGTGACGTCGGTGCACTCGAAGCCGGTGCCGCACTCCGTCCAGTCCAGCTTCTGGGAGTAGTAGGGCAGCAGGTCGGCCGCGACACCCTCGGTGTCCGGCTCCTTCTCGCCCGCCGGGCGTGCCGACTGCTCGGGGATCATCGCGTAGAGGCAGCCCGAGAGGGCGACCGAGGCGACGGCCAGTCCGGCGATGAGCGCGGCCGCGCGACGCAGGCGCGACAGAGGGCGAGTGTTCACGGTTTCCTCCCGCTCGTGACCGTCACGAGCAAGCTCTCCAGGGCGAGCAGCGGAGCGACGTTGCGCTCCAGCGACTGCCGGGTCTCGGCAAGGTGGTCGAGGACGACCAGGGTCCGGGCGACGGGCCAGGCCGCCGCGAGATCGACGAGTTCGGGGCGCAGTTCGCTGTTGATGAGGTCGTCGCTGCGCCCGAACTGGAGCATCACGACATCACGGAACAGCGACTGCATGTCCGTGAGCACGCGGTCGATGCCGTCGCGCAGACTCCGCGTGGCCCGCTTCTTCTGCTCGTCCTCCAGGGCGGACACCTGCGGGCGGAGCGCGGGTGGCACGGCCTGCCCTTCGGCCACGCCCACGGTGCGCAACAGCGCCGCCCGTTCGTTCGCGTCGCGCTCGGCCGTGAGCGCCTTGGCGTCTTCGGTCGCCGCCTGGATGATGCGCCCGGCGACATCGACCGCGTCGTTCACACCGCGGACACCGATGACGGCGCGCAGCGTCTCTTCACGACGACGTCGTGCGGCGTCATCGGTGGCGAGCCGCTGGGCCATCCCGATGTGCCGCTGCGCGTGACGCGCCGCCTGCTCGGCGACCGCCTCATCGACCCCCGTGCGGAGGCTGATGAGTCGTGCCACGTCGGCGACGTCGGGTTCCCGCAGCCGCAGCGACCGCACGCGCGAACGGATGGTGGGAAGCAGATCCGCCTCACTCGGCGCGCAGAGGATCCAGACCGTCTGCTCCGGGGGCTCCTCCAGAGCCTTGAGCAGAACGTTGGACGTGCGCTCCACCATGCGATCGGCGTCTTCGACGACGATGACGCGGTAGCGCCCGGCGGACGGGGCGAAGTACGAGCGTTCGACCAGGGATCGCGCCTCCGCGATCGTGATGATGACCTTGTCGGTGCGCAGCGCCGTGACGTCGGGATGGGTGCCGGCGAGGACCTGGCGCATGGTGGCCTCGTCATCGGGACCCTCAGCGATCAGCGCCGCGGCGAACGCGTACGCGAGCGTCGACCGCCCCGACCCCGGCGGGCCGGTGATCAGCCAGGCGTGGGACAGGGCCGACGGATCGGCTGCCGCCGCGCGCAGCGTGTCGACCGCCGCGTCCTGGCCCCAGACGTCCGCCCAGGGGAATGCGGGGGCGAGAGTCGGGGGCATGTCCTCAGCCTAATCGGGACCGCCGACGCCGCGGGGACGTCTCCCGTCATCCGTGGTCGCAGCCGTCTTTGTTCGACCTGTGGAGGATCAGTCCAGGAGCTCAGCGACGCGAGCTCGGATCCGTTCCGCGATCGCCTCGGGCTGTTGGGCGGCATCGAGCACGAGGAAGCGCTCCGGCTCCGCGGCGGCCAGGTCGAGGTAGGCCTCGCGCACGCGCTCGTGGAACTCGGCCTGCTCGGCCTCGAGGCGGTCGAAGGGCTTGTCGGCCGAGTCGAGCCGGGTGCGCGCCGCGGCGGGGTCGAGGTCGAGCAGCACCGTGAGATCGGGAAGTGCGCCCTCGGCCGCCCACAGCGACAGGTCCCGCACCTCGGCCGGGTCGAGCACCCGACCGGCACCCTGGTAGGCGACGGACGAGTCGAGGTAGCGGTCCTGCAGCACGACCTCACCGCGCGCGAGCGCCGGGCGCACGACCGTCGCGACGTGATGCGCCCGATCGGCGGCGTACAGGAGGGCCTCGGCGCGCGGCGCGATGTCCCCGCGATGGTGCAACACGATCTCGCGGATCAGCGTGCCGACCTCGGATCCCCCCGGCTCCCTGGTGCGCACCACGGTGCGCCCGCTCTGCTCCAGCCAGTCGGCGAGAACGTTCGCCTGAGTGGTCTTACCCGAGCCGTCCCCGCCTTCGAGAGTGATCCAGGCGCCGCGGCTCCCGGTCACGAGCCGGCCTTCTCCGCCGCCTTCGCCGCCGCGTTCGCCGCGCGCGTCGCCGCCGCCTTCTTCGCCGCGGCCGAGCGCGCCGCCGACGTGGAGCCCGCGGATTTCCCGGTCTTCTTCGCCGCCGTCGCCTTCGTGGCCTTTCCGTCGGCGCTCGCCTTCTTCGCCGGAGCCTTCTTCGCCGGAGCCTTCTTCGCCGGAGCCTTCTTCGCGGCGGTACGCGAGCCGCGCTTGGGCGCAGGGCCCTTCGCGCGCTTGTCGGCCAGCATCTGCACGGCGATCTCGAACGTGATGTCCTCGGGCTTCTGGCCGCGCGGGATCGTGACGTTCGTCTCACCGTCGGTCACGTAGGGACCGAAGCGACCGTCGCGCACGCGGATGGGCTTCCCGCTCACGGGGTCGGCGTCGAACTCGGCCAGCGCGCTCGAGGCGCGACGACCTGCGCCGTACTTCGGCTGGGCGTAGATCTCGAGGGCCTGGTCGAGCGTCACGTCGAAGATCTGCGACTCGCTCTCGAGCGACCGCGAATCGGTGCCCTTCTTCAGGTACGGGCCGAACCGGCCGTTCTGCGCGGTGATCTCGTCGCCGGACTCCGGGTCGACGCCGACCACCCGCGGGAGGCTCAGCAACTGGAGGGCCGTGTCGAGGTCGAGCGTGTCCACCGACATCGAGCGGAACAGCGAGGCGGTCCGCGGTTTGGGCGCCGTCTCCTTCTTCGCACCGCGCTTGGGCTTGGGAGCCTCGACGACCTCACCGGTCGCCTCGTCGACCGCGGCGTCATCCGAGACCGGGTCGTTCTCCTGCACGTACGGTCCGAACCGGCCGTCCTTGACGACGACGATCTTGCCGTTCTCCGGGTTCGTGCCGAGCACGCGGTCCCCCGCCACCGGGGCGTCGATCAGCTCCTGCGCCTTCTCCGCCGTCAGCTCGTCGGGCGCCAGGTCCTCCGGCACGTTCACGATGCGCGGCTTCGCGTCCGGGTTCTCCGGATCCGTGACCTCCAGGTAGGGGCCGTACTTGCCGAAGCGCAACGTCGCGGTGTCGGTGATGCGCGTGGAGTTCAGGGCCCGCGCGTCGATCTCGCCGAGGTTGTCGACGACCTGCCGCAGCCCCACGTGCGACTCCGAGCCGAAGTAGAACGACTTGAGCCATTCCACGCGGTTCTGCTCGCCCCGGGCGATCGTGTCGAGGTCGTCTTCCAGCGCCGCGGTGAAGTCGTAGTCGACCAGCTCGGCGAAGTGCTCCTCGAGCAGCCGCACCACGCTGAACGCCAGCCACGTGGGCACGAGCGCCTGTCCGCGCTTGACCGCGTAGCCACGGTCGAGGATGGTCTCCGGGATCGTGGCGAAGGTCGACGGACGACCGATGCCCTTCTCCTCCAGCACCTTGACCAGCGACGCCTCGGTGTAGCGCGGCTTCGGGGTCGTGCGGTGGCCCTTGGCCTCGGCGTGGGAGACGGCGAGCTCATCCCCGACGGCGACGGCCGGGAGCGACTGGTTCTCGGCGGCGTCCGCGTCGCCGCGCTTCTCGTCGCGACCCTCCTCGTAGGCCTCCAGGAAGCCCTTGAAGGTGTAGACGGTGCCGGATGCGGTGAACTCGGCCGTCTGGCCATCGGCATCCACGGCGATCGTGACGGTCGTCGTCTCGTACTTGGCGTCCGCCATCTGGCTCGCGACCGTGCGCTTCCAGATCAGGTCGTAGAGACGCTGCTCCTCGCGGTCGAGCTCGGAGGACAGCGACGACGGCGTGCGGAAGTTCTCGCCGGAGGGACGGATGGCCTCGTGGGCCTCCTGGGCGTTCTTGCTCTTCGATTTGTAGACGCGCGGCTTGAGCGGCACCGCGCTGTCACCGTAGAGAGCGACAGCCTGGCTCCGCGCCGCCTGCACCGCCTGGGTGCTCAGCGCCGTGGAGTCGGTACGCATATAGGTGATGTACCCCTTCTCGTACAGGCGCTGGGCGACGCTCATCGCCTGCTTGGCGCTCATCGAGAGCTTGCGACCCGCCTCCTGCTGCATGGTGGACGTCGTGAAGGGGGCGTACGGGCTCCGGGTGCCGGGCTTCGCCTCGACCTTGGTGACCGTCCCCGCACCCGTGGCGTCGACGGCTCTGGCCAGTGCGGCAGCGCGTGCCTCGTCGAGCACCACGACGGCCTTCTTGAGCTTTCCGGTGTCATCGAAGTCGGTGCCGCGGGCGAGCTGGCCGCCGTCGACCCGGACGAGACGGATCCGGAAGGAGGTGCCGGTCGCGGCCGCGTCGGCGTCGACGTCCCAGTACTCAGCCGACACGAAAGCCATGCGCTCGCGCTCGCGGTCGACGATCAGACGCGTCGCCGCGGACTGCACCCGCCCGGCGGAGATCCCGGTCTTGACCTTGTACCAGAGGACCGGCGAGACGTCCCACCCGTACAGACGATCGAGGATACGGCGGGTCTCCTGCGCATCGACCAGGGCATGATCCAGCTCGCGCGTGTTCCCCACGGCGGCCTGGATCGCATCCTTGGTGATCTCGTGGAACACCATGCGCTTGACGGGCACCTTGGGCTTGAGGGTCTCGAGCAGGTGCCAGGCGATGGCCTCACCCTCACGGTCCTCATCGGTGGCGAGCAGGAGTTCGTCGGCGCTCTTCAGCGCACGCTTCAGCTCGGCGACCGTCTTGGTCTTGCGGTCGGAGACGACGTAGTACGGGTCGAACCCGTTGTCGATGTCGATCGAGTACTTCCCGTACGCCTTCTTGTCGTCGGCGGGGATGTCCTTCTTGTCGGCGAGGTCGCGGATGTGGCCGACGGAGCTGAGCACCTCGTAGCCGTCGCCGAGGTATCCCTGAATAGACCGCATCTTCGTCGGGGACTCGACGATGACGAGCTTCTTGCCTTCAGCCAAGGGTGCGTCCTTTCTTCGAAGCACACCATACACACCGCTGTGCGGGGTACTTCACAGCGAGCGAGGGTCGCGCGGCCGTCACGGTTCCTCGGGTTGCCCGGCACGGGCGCGGGAGACGGCTGCGAGTCCAGCGTACGCCGCCGACACCGTCACGGTCGCCACGTCCCCGGCCAGCGAACACGCGATCAGGCGTGCCCCTCCGGCCTGGGCGACGTGCGCGGCCAGGTCGCACGGCGTGCGAGCCGTGGGAATCGCACCGCTGCGCGCATCGGCGGCGGCGAGC
>NZ_SSDO01000391.1:0-17885 GCF_004794395.1 Microbacterium sp. K41
GGCCACCGCGTTCGAGCGGCCGCCCGGCCACGCGACCCGCCTCGACTCCCCGTGGGCCGACCTGTGGCTCAGCCGCGAGGAGTGGGCGGAGGTGTTCGCGGGCGCCGACCCCGCCGCGACCCACAACGAGGCGCGCGACGAGGTGTGGGAAGAGCTGCTGGAACTGCTGGTGGAACAGGTCGACGACGACGAGGTGCCGCCCCACGCGGTGCGACGGTGGCTGCGACAGGACGACGAGCTGACCGGCACGTTCGTGCGCGCGTGGCCCTTGTTGACACCGGGCGAGGTGGTGGCTCGTCTGTGGAGCTCCCCCGAGTTCCTGCGGGCGTGCGCCCCCGCGCTGACCCCCGACGAGGTGACGCTGCTCCAACGCGAGCGTCCGGACGCCTGGACCGACGCCGACCTTCCGCTGCTCGACGCGGCGCACCGGCGCATCGGTGACCCGGAGGCCGTGCGCGCCGCCCATCGTCGCGACGCCGTGATCGCCTCGGCGCAGGAGCAGATGTCGCACGTGGTCGACCACCTGATCGAGGACGACGACAGCGAGATGAAGGTGATGTCGATCCTGCGTGGCCAGGACGCCCGCAACGTGCTCGTGGGCGTGGACGCACCGCCCGTGCTGCCGCCGGACGAGCTCGCCGGGCCGTTCGGGCACATCGTGGTCGACGAGGCGCAGGAGCTCACGGATGCGCAGTGGCGGATGCTGCTCGCCCGGTGCCCCTCGCGCAGCATCACGATCGTCGGCGATCGCGCCCAGGCGAGACACGGCTTCACCAAGACCTGGCAGCAGCGGCTCGCCCGGGTCGGCGTGCGGGAGATGAGCGTGGCCCACCTCGGCGTGAACTACCGCACCCCCGCGGAGGTGATGGCGGTCGCGGCCCCCGGAATCCTCGCGGCGCTGCCCGACGCGAACGTCCCGACCTCGGTGCGCGAGAGCGGCATCCCGGTGCGGACCGGTGCCGTGGCCGAGCTGCCCGCCGTGCTCGACGACTGGCTCGCGGCGAACCCCGACGGTGTGGCCTGCGTGATCGGGGACTCCTCGTTCGCCCCGACCGCCCGCGTGCGCTCGCTCACGCCGACCTCGGCCAAGGGACTGGAGTTCGACCTCGTGGTGCTGGTGTACCCCGAGCGGTTCGGCGAGGACCTGACCGGCGCGGTGGACCGCTACGTCGCGATGACCCGGAGCACGCGGGAGCTCATCCTGCTCGGGTGATCCCGGACGAAGGTCGCTATCCGCCGCGGGCCGGCGGTTCTACCCTGAGACGATGACGAACGCCGAGCGCACGGCACCGCACTGTCCCGAGGACGACGTGGTGATGCTCGCGGTGCCCGGCGGCTGGAGGTGCCCGGAGTGCGGGCACCTCCAGCAGCCGCAGGACGGCGAGGAGCCGCGGGACCGCGAGGACCTCGGCCGCCTGCGCTGAGGGCTCAGACGCTGTCGTCCTGGTCGACGATGGTGCCGGTCGGTTCGCTGATCTCGACCGTGTGGCGCACGCCGTGCTCCGACGCCAGCGCCTCGCCCTCCTCGATCGCCTCATCCCGGCTGGCGTAGCTGCGCGAGAGCTCGGGGGCACCCTCGGCCTCGTTCACCCACTGGCCGTTCTTCGACCGCGTGACCACGGCGGTGACGGTCATCACACGTCACCGGGGCCCAGGTCGCCCTGTCCCTCGTCGCCGAGGTCGGCGAGCACCGGGTCCTCGCCCTGGCTCTCGGGCTGCGGGCCGGAGCCGGGAAGGTCATCCGCGGGGACCTCGTCGTCGGGATCGGGGATCTCGTCCGGGTCGCGACCGGTCGCGGTCGCCGTGTCGAGCTCGTCGGCGGAGGCGCCGTCGTCGAGGGCCTCCGTGCGCTCCCATTCCGCCTGCGCCGGATCGTCCCGCGGGTCTGCTTCGGTGGTCGCGTCGCCGTCGCGCAGCGGCTGACCGCCGACGTCGTCGGGTGTCGATGCCATGTCTCCTCCTTCGATCGGTCCGCCCAGTGTGCCGCCCGGGGTTCCCGGTGCCGAGGGGGTTGAGCGGGCCGACCACAGCGGGTAGGTTCCGGCGGCGTCGGAACCCGTGACGGCGCGCGCGGACGGGGGCAGGATGAGGGCATGACAGCGACCACCCCCGCCCCCACCCCGACGCAGCTGCGGCTGATCATCGAGACCGACGACTTCGACACCGCCCTCCGGTTCTACCGCGACGTGCTGGGCATGCCCGAGCAGCTCGCCTACGCGACCGACGGCGACGACCGCGTGGCGATCCTGCACGCAGGCATCGCCACCATCGAGCTCGCGACGCCGACGCACGCCGCGAACATCGACGACGTGGAGGGCGCACCGCACACGCCCGGAGCGCTGCGCATCGCCCTGGAGGTCGACGACACGGCCCAGGCCGTCGCGGCCGCCGAGGAGGGTGGTGCCGCCGTGATCGCGCCACCCGTGCAGACGCCGTTCCGGAGCCTCAACGCGCGCATCCAGGGCCCAGCGGGGTGGCAGATCACCCTGTTCCAGGAGCTGGAGACGCTGGAGGAGCGCGCGGCGCGCGAGGGCTTCACGACGGACGACGCCCGCGAACGCTGAACCCGCGCCCGGGACCTGCGCGCGTCCTCGGGTTTCGTGACGCTACGCGTCGCCGCGCTTGCCCGGGCCAGGCCCGCCGGGCTGGAATCGACTCATGACGTCGATCGCGGTCCTCGTGGGAAACCCCCACCCGTCCTCCCGCACCACGAGCGTCGCGGAAGAGATCGCGGCGCAGCTCGCCGAGCTCGTGGGCGCCGAGGTGCTGCCCACGATCGAGCTCGCGGCGTACGCGGACCGGGTCTTCGTCGTGCCGGATCCCGAGCTCGACGCCCTGGTCGAAGAGGTGTCGACGGCGGATGTCGTGGTCGTGGCGAGCCCCACGTACAAGGCCGCCTACACCGGGCTGCTGAAGGCGTTCCTCGACCGCGTCGACACGGGCGGGCTGGACGGGGTCGTCGCGGTGCCCGTCCTCACGATCGGCTCCCCCGCCCACAGCCTCGCCGTCGAGCACACGCTGCGCCCCCTGCTGGTCGAGCTCGGGGCGACGGTGCCCGTGCGCGGCCTCGCGTTCCCGGCCGCCGAGGCCGACGACCGCACCCGCCTCGTGTCCGCGTGGCTCGCCCCGCACCGCGGGACCGTGGAATCCCTGCTCGCGCACTGACCAGGGCGGATGACGCGAGCGGAACGCGAGTGCCGCGGTCGAGGGACGCTCCGAGAGGACGATCGATGCAGACCCCCGTGTGAGGAGCGGTCTTCCGCGTGAGAGCCGGAGCGACGATATGTGGCGGCGCGTGTCGCTGTGTTGCAGACCGGGTGCACGGCCGCAGGGGCCGTGCGTACGGTCGTGGCATGACCGCCCCCGTCGCTTCGTCCTCGTCCCCTTCCCGCGAGCGTGCCGCCTCCGACGTGCTGGACCGGCTGTCGGTCGGCGCCGACACGTTCAAGGCCGTGTTCCGCGGGCACCCGGGAGGCGTGGCCGTGATCACCGCGCAGGGGGCGGACGGCCCCGTGGCGCTCACGGCGTCGTCGGTGTCGTCGGTGAGCGTGGATCCTCCGCTGCTGGTGTTCTCGGTGTCGGCGCTGTCGTCGGCGGCGGAGACCCTGACGTCGGCCGCGACGGTCGTGGTGCACCTCCTCGATGCGGACGACATCGAGCTCGCGCGCCTGGGGGCGACCAGCGGCATCGACCGCTTCGCCGATACGAACGCCTGGGCTCCGCTCGCCACCGGGGAGCCCGTGTTCGCCGGAGCCCGCGCCTGGGTGCGCTGCGCGGTCGTGAGCCGGATGGAGGCGGGCGGCTCCACCGTCATCGCCGCGCACGGCCTGCAGGCGCACATCGCGCGGGATGCCGAGCGCGCCCTCGTCTATCACGACCGCACCTGGCACGCCCTGGGTGCGCACTCGCTCCTCCCCTGACCCGGCGCACGCTCGGCTTCGTCGACCACCCTTCGGATCTCTCGCTTCCTCGATCAGGCGGCTAGATGTGTCTGCCCAGACCTTTGGTAATGCGGTCGATCGGGTTCTTGGGGCCGCGCAGCGCGACACCGACCAGATCGAGATCTGCGGCGGACACCCCGGCCACGGCTCTTCGGTTGGACGCATCGTCTCCGGTAGCGAAGAGGTCACGGGTGTAGATGCTCGTCGCGAAGCCTCGTTCGATGGCGCGCTCGCGAGCTCGTGCGAGCTGCTCCGAGTCCGCCGTGAACACGAGCACGGGTTGGCGGAGCATGGGGAGGTACTCGTTTCCGTCCGCGTCCGCGTAGATATCGCCGATCAGACCCGGGGCGCTGGTGGCGATGCCGCTGATCAGGAACGCCGTGACGTTGAGCTCCTGCCAGGGCATCAGGTCGTCGTGGATCAGTACCGCGATCCGTGTGTCGAAGCGGACAGTCTGCGGTTCCATGTGTACTCCTTCGGTCGCGGCCGCGGCCGGAACGGGCCGGCCGGTCGATCCGAGCCCCTCATGATCCACCCGCGAACGTGTGGTCGAAGGTGGTCCAGGCATTGTCGAGATAGGGCCGGCGCCTCAGCGGGTCTCCGATGCCGAAGGCGACATCCTCGAGCCATCGGCAGCGGGCATGGAAGCGGATGCGACGGAGCTCGTCGTCAGCCGGAGTGCCGTCCAGTCCCTCTCCGACCCGGACCGCCGCGTCGGGCCCCAGGTCTCGGTAGATCGACCCGATGTCGCGTGCCGGGTCCGTCAGCGCCGCATCAGTCCAGTCGATGACACCGGTCACGTGCCCCCGGTCGTCGACGAGGATGTGCTCAGCTCCCAGGTCATTGTGCTGAGCGATGGTGAGCGATCGTGTGGGCGGTGGCGACTCATCCAGGAAGGCGCGCACGAGACGAACCTGCTCGGCGCTCAGGTGACTCCGCACGGACCGGTAGGTCTGCACAGCGTCCCGATGCCACTCGTCATTCGGGTACCGATCGACGGGCAGCCGCGTGACCGGAAGAGCCTCCCGGAACGCGGACAACACGTCTATGAGGGCCCGTTGCACGTTCTTCGAGTCCCGTTCGCGCCGATGGATCAACGGAGTACCTCGAAGCCGTCGGTAGGCGAACGTCCCGCGCTCTGCTTCATGCAACTCCGGTGTCGGCGTCGGCACCGACGTCGCACGGGCGAGCGTCGTGAGCAGCTCGACCTCGCGATCGACGGCTTCGAGGTCCGCGGAACGTCGGACGATGTAGTCCCCGACAGCGAACGTCGTATTCTCGGCTCCCCGAGTCACGAGCGTCGGCTCGTCGCCGGGCGACCACAGTCGCGATCGCCGCCCCAACTCGGCGAGGTGGGCGCGATCCGACGGGGTCACCGCGGATGTCGTGACGATCTCCTCTTTCATCTCGTTCCTCAGATCCTCGGTCGGGAGCGGGTGACGACGTCATACCAGCGTGTCGCCAACGTATCCGTCTTCGCCGAACCCGGGCAGGACGGCGAAGATCGCGCTGCCTGTGTGCTGGATGAACCGGTTGAGCCGATCGTTCTCGGCGAGACGCGTCTGCGCGGCGATGAACTGACGATCGGGGTCGTTGCCGTAGGCGCAGAACAGTAGCCCGACGTCGAGCTTTCCGTGCCCGCCATGATGGTGGTCCTTCGTTCCCGGAGCATGAGGATGGTCCTCGGGATGCTCGAGCGGATCCGGGCTGCCGCCGGCCATCGCCGTGAGGAATCCGTAGTCATAGGTGTAGCTGCGGCGCAGCATCGGAAAGCCATGAGCGCGGCGGATGTGCCCGTCCGCTGCGATCACCGGGGTGCCGTCTGCCCCCACGGCGTCCAGGTCGGGGGCGTCGAACTCGCCCTTCCCCGTCAGCGGAGCGCCATCCCCGCGGCGGCGCCCGATCACCGCATCCTGCTCGTCGCGCGCTGTGAGGTCCCAGCTCGCCGTCAGCATCCGGATCTTCCGGAACACGAGGTAGGTACCCCCGCGGAACCACGATGGCTCGTCGGGAAGCGCCCAGACGACGTCCGAGAACTCTCGGGTTCCGATGCGGGGATTGGACGTTCCGTCCTTGTGACCGAACATGTTCCGCGGAGTGCCGCCGTCGTGCGGGGAACTGAGGAATCCGGACTGCGTCCAGCGGATGACCGCAGATCCGGGCATTCGGGCGCGCACAGCTCGCGTCGCGGCACTGACGACCTGTGGATCGTCGGCGCAGATCTGAAACAGCAGGTCGCCCCCTCCCCAGCGCGGGTCGAGGTGATCGCCGGTGAACTCGGGAAGTGGCCGCAGCCGTCGGGGCGCTTCGCCGGCGACCCCGGGCAGGGCGAAGACGCCAGGGCCGACGCCCACCGTGACCGTCAGACCCGCAGGAGACAGCCCGGTCGCGAAGTCGGTGGGGGTCACCGCGCCGTCGGGATACATCGACGAGGGCGGAGTGTCCTCACCACGCACGATGGCGACGATCGTGCGCGAGACGTCAGCCAAGAAGCGGCGAAGCGACACCGCGTCCGTCACGGCCAGATCGGCCGCGACAAGAGTGACATACTGCTGCTGCGCGGTGGCGACTCCCGCCTGGTGTGCACCGAACGGCGAGATCGTCGTCCCGGCCCCGGGATCTGCGGAGAGGCGTGTAGTCTCCGCGTTCGGCAGCGTGAGACGCCCGGTCGCGAAGCCCATCGCGGCCGCCCCGCCTGCGGTTGCCAGCGCTGAGCCCAGGAGGGCGCGGCGAGACATCGCCACACGCCTCGGCCCGCCCTCCGTGCGTCCGTCACGCCATCCCGGTGAGACCACCGCCTCCCTCTCCGACTGGTCATCACTGGCTTCCTGGGTGCTCAATGTCCGTGTCCTCCGTTCGGATCGACGGGTCCCGCATTGCGGCTGGCTTCATCTCGGCTGACTACGAACTGCGACATCAGCCCCTCGTCCTCGTGAAGGAGAAGGTGACAGTGGATCATGTACGGGTTCTCGTCATCGACGTAATCCTCGAATCGCATCATGATCCGGTAGACGCGACGAGGTTCCAGATAGATGGTGTCCTTCCATCCCGAGAGCTCTGGCCCCGGCGTCTCCCCGTCGATGTCGAGGACCTGGAACTGCACGTCGTGAACATGCCAGTTGTGCGGGAACAGGTCTCGATTGGTGACCTCCCACAGCTCGGTCGAGTCGACCTGCATGACCTCGTCGATACGACTCATGTCCATGCGGCGGCCGTTGATCTCGCGGTTCTGCACGTCGAAGATGCGCGCGTTGTCGGCGTCGACCGCGGTGAAGCGGGAGATGTCGCCGAACCGCTCCGCCAGTGGCGGGGACGCCCGGAGCTGATCAGCAGCACGCAGGAGGAGGACGTCGAACTCGTCCAACCCTCCGTACGCACCGGGCACGGCGACATCACCGAGATCAGGCGGCAGCGAGCGCAGCATCGTCTCCGTCCCCGGGGCGATCGCCACCACGATCTCAGCACGCTCGCCGGGCGACAGACGCACATGATCGGTGATGTGCGGCGCCTCGAGCAGCCCGCCGTCCGTGGCGATCAGCGAGAAGTCGCGCTGGTCGTCGAACGCGAAGTCGTAGGTGCGCGCGCTCGACCCGTTGAGGATCCGCAATCGGACGAGCTCGGTGGAGACGTCGAGGACCGCGCCCCATGCTCCGTTGGTCAGCAGGACGTTCCCCAGAAGGCCGACCTCATTGCCCTGAGAGTCGAACTGGAACTCGCCGTCGGAACGGAACTTCTTGTCCTGCACGATGAGCGGAACGTCATCGACTCCGTATTCCGTGGGCAGCCCGAAGCTCTGGCTGTGCTCATCGTCGAGGATGAACATGCCTGAAAGCCCGCGGAGGACGTGCTCTTCGGTTTCGCCGTGCGGGTGCGGGTGGTACCACAGCGTGGCGGCGGGCTGGTCGACCCGCCACTCGGGCCGCCAGCGCCCGCCGGATTCGATCGGCTGGTGCGGCCCGCCATCCATGGCAGCCGGCAGATGCATGCCATGCCAGTGGACCGTCGTGGTCTCCGGGAGCGCGTTGGTGACCTCGACGGCCACCTTCTCCCCACGCTGCGCCCGGAGTGTGGGGCCTAGGTAGTCGCCGTCGAAACCCCAGGTCGGGGTGGTCATCCCCTCCAGGAACTGCATCTGACCCTCCTGGGCGGTGAGCGAGAACACTCGAACACCGTCGACGACCTCCGACTCCGCCAGCGGGGGGATCGGTAGCGGAGTCTCGAACGCGGGTGGCTTCGTCGGCGTGAAGACGGACGTGTCCTGGCCGAACCCCGAGTCGAACACGCAGGCGGTGAACGTCACGGCAGCGGTCAGGAGCAGAGCGCCGAAGAGGATCGCCGGACCGAGGAGCCGTCCCCGGCTCGATGCAGAGCGTCGTGCGACATGCTCGGCCCCACGGGCGATCCTGGTCATGCCAGTAAAGCTAGGAATCCGTGCAGAGGAAGCCGTCCCTCCCCCGTCGACAAGTCGAGTCGCTTCCGGGCGACACCGAGGTTCTCCGCACCGGACTCGCACTCCCGCGGTCGCCGAGATGTCGCTTTCCAACGACTCACACACCAGCACGGACCGACCTACCATGACAGCATGACCGACAACGTGCCCGCGGCGGAGGCAGGTTCGCGTCCTGCTCCCTGGGTGCTCGACGGCCTCCTCGGCATCGGCGTGACTCTCGTCGTGTCGCTCTTCATCGCCGCGGATATCGACGGGGCAGAGCCGGACGGGTGGGCCTATCTGTGGGCGGTCGGCCTCGGTGCACTGATGCTGGCCCGGCGACGCCACCCTGTCGTCGTCGTCGTACTCTCCGCGGCAGGGGTCGTCGCCTACTACGCATCCGGTTACCCGGCGATCGGGATCGCGGTGCCTCTCGCGGCCGCGGTGTTCTCGGCCGCCGAATACGGTCGCACAGGGGCATCGATCGCCACGTCCGTGGCCGTCCTGGTCATCTCGGTGGCGTACAGGCTCGCCATCGGACAGGACCCCGCCGTGGTCGTGGGTTACGAACTGCCTGGACACGCTCTCCTGCTCGCAGCGGCGATCGCCCTAGGGGACAACGTGAGATCCCGGCGGGAGCTCCGCCAGAAGTCCTCTCAGATCGCGGCCCTGACCGTCGAACGGTACGCCCGGGAGGCGGAGAAACGCGCGATGTCCGAACGGCTCTCTATCGCACGTGAACTCCACGACTCGATGGGGCACGCGCTGACGGTGGTGACTCTGCATGCGCAGATCGCGGAGGAAGCGCTGGATCCCGGTACTGCCTCTGACGAGGACAGCGCGGCGGCGCGTGAGGCGCTGGCGATCATCGCGAGCACCACTTCGGCGACGTTCGAGGATCTGCGCCGTACTGTCGCGAACCTGCGGAGGGAGGAGGGCGCGACGCGCCCCCCGCTCGGAATCGACGACCTTGAGTCAGCGATCCTCCCGGCGACGCAGGCCGGCTTGACGGTGCGCGCGAGTGTCTCCATCTCCGCCGCGCTGCCATCGACCGTCGAAGCCGCCGTGTTCCGGATCGTGCAGGAGTCCATCACCAACGTCGTGCGACATGCCGACGCGGCGCGCGTCGACGTCGACATAAGGCAGGCGGACGATGCTGTCGCCGTCAGCATCGTCAACGACGGCAGGTCGCGCACCACGGAGCCGTCCGACGACTCGGTCCGGCCCGGGCGCGGGCTGGAGGGGATGCGAGAGCGCGTTCACCTGCTCGGCGGCACGTTCTCCGCAGGTCCACGCGACGCCGGCTTCGCGGTGTACGCCTCGTTTCCCCTGGCGGTGAGGGCATGACCTCCGTCGTCCTCGTCGATGACCAGGACCTCGTCCGCGCCGGCCTGCGGACGCTGCTCTCGCGGGATGGCAGCATCCGGGTGGTCGCCGAGGCCACCGACGGCAGGAGCGGCGTGGAGGCGGTCCGAAAGTACCGACCAGATGTCGTCCTCATGGACCTCCGGATGCCTGTGATGGACGGCATCGAGGCGACGAGCGCGATCCGCGCGGACCACCGGCTGCACGACACCAGTGTCGTCGTCCTGACGACGTTCGACGACGACACGGACGTCGTTCAGGCCATCCGCGCAGGGGCGGTCGGCTACCTCTTGAAGAACACGCCGCGGGATGACCTGCGTGACGCCGTGACGCGGGCCGGCCAGGGAGAAAGACTGCTTTCACCGGCGATCGTCGAACGACTGATGAGCATGGTCGCGTCCGGTCGGGCCGCCGCGACCCCGGATCCTCGACTCGCCGTCCTCAGCGCCCGGGAGATCGAGGTCCTTGCGCGGATCGGACACGGCGACACGAACGACGAGATCGCTGCCATCCTGCACCTCAGCCCGGCGACCGCGCGCACCTACGTCAGTCGGATCCTCGCGAAGGTGGGTGCGCGTGACCGTCCAGAGCTCGTGGTGATCGCTCACCGATCCGGGCTCGTCACGTCGTGAGCTCTCACCGAGGCGGGCGCCGCAGGAACCAGTTCGGAACGCCGAGAACCTCTGTCTCTCCGATGACCGCGTATCCGTGCCTCCGGTAGAAGCCGACTGCCTCCGGGCGATCCGTTTCGGCGTAGCCGGGCACGCCTATGGAGTCGAGATGGCTCGTGTGTCTGAGCATCAGGAGAGTGCCGATCCCCCGCCCGCGCAGGTGCCGATCGACCGACACCGGCCCGAGATGCACGTGCGGTTCTGAGATGTCCCGCGCTGTCCATGCTCGGTTCCAGGCCAGCAGGCGCGCAGCGGCGCCTGGGCCGAAGGTCAGCGCACGCGAGAGGAGCCGCAGCCGGGTCTGCGCCGGGGGCCGGCAGCGCGCCGGGGGTACCGCCGCGGCGACACCGATCAGCGACCCGCCCTGCTCGACGCCGTCGACCCGCATCGAGGGCGAACCGGAGAGGAGCACACTCATCAGCGACTCATGACGACGAGTCCGCCTCGCTTCATCGCCGCCATACACCGCGACGTGGAGCGGGTTGTCGGCCATTCCACGCCCGAGCAGGGCCGCGACCTCCGCCACATCGGCGCGGTCGAGAGAACGAAGGTGAAGGTACGGTTCGCGATGTCTCATCGGTGCAGTCCTCGTCGTCGAGCGGTCATCACCCCACGGTGGCGCGACGGTGATGTCGCCGAATGCTCGCCTCGATCGACTTCTCGGATCGCCCCGTGACGACCCCGCTGTCCTCGCACGGTGACCCGCATCCCCCGCGCTGCTCGAGGTGGTAGCCGTCGCGATGCGCGACAGGAGGAGCACGACCCGGTCGTCCGAGAGCGACAGCACAACTGATCCAGAGCGCACTCGGCCCCAGGGGCCCGTTGCCTACTTTGACAGGATGAGCGAGTCACCGACGCCGTCGCAGCCACCAGAGATCCCCGGCCCACGTCCCCGATTGAGCTGGCCTGCCGTCATGGGCTTCGGCATCCTGGGGCTTCTGTGGCCGCTCCTGCGACTGATCGGTCTCGAAGCGGTCGTCGGCGGGGTGACGACCGTGATGGTCGCCTTCCTCGCCACCTTCGTCATCTGGGTCCTGGGTGCCGGCTTCGGCCATGTTCCGCGACCGGTTCTGACGCTCACTCTGTCCGGGGTTCTCTTCGCCCTCCTCCTCGGGGCGACCACCGTGGCCATCGGCGACTGGCCCGACCACGGCATCGGCCTGAATCTCGTCGCCGCCACCATCGAGATCGGGCGATCCGCTGGATTCGGCGCGCTCAGCGGCCTGGTCGCCGAATCGATCCAGAGGGCCCGTCGCCGGCGACGGAGGAACCGTCCGTCACGCCGGACGTCGCCCTGATGCGACCAGGATTGTCGCCCCCGTACGGACCATCCGCCGCGGCACCCGCCCCTACCGTTGGCGCATGATCTCCGAGAACCCACCTCCTCCTTCTCCCACCGCACGACGAAACCCTCTCGGGCTGTCGGCTCTGGCACTCGTCGGGCTCGCGGCCGTCGCCCTCATCAGGGTCATCCTCCACGACCTGCATGTGATCGAAGAGGGCAGCCCGATCACGTGGGTGCTCGCGATAGGCCCGGTCGTGCTGTGGATCGTCGTCGCTGTCGTAGCGCGCGTCCCCAAGCCGTTCCTGACGGTGCTGGTCATCGGGGTGATCTTCGGGGTGATGCTCGTCATCACGCACCAACTCCTCTGGGACTTCGCTTATCGCGGCACTCCGCCGTCCCTCGGTGACGGTGCCGGGGCGCGCCTGATCCCACGCATCGCGGCCATCCCCAGCGGGCTGATCGTCGGAACGGTGATCGGCGCCGTCGGCGGGCTCATCGCCTGGGGCATCCAGACGATGAGCAATCGTCGCAAGAGCTGACAGCGCGAACACGAGCACAACGCCCGAGCCACCGCGCACGAAGAGCTCGCAGCGATCGCGTGCGAAGACGACGAAGCCCCGGTGAGAAGGATGCTCTCACCGGGGCTTTCTGGTCGGGCTGACAGGATTTGAACCTGCGACCCCTTGACCCCCAGTCAAGTGCGCTACCAAGCTGCGCCACAGCCCGTTGTTCTGCACTCTCGCGCAGGCAACTCCCCTATCTTAGCCGTACCCGAGGCCCTCTCGCGAACCGGGGCGTTGCGGGGTGTCGGACCCACCGCGTACCGTCGCGGTCATGCCGACGATCACCACCGCACTCGCCACGTCCGACCGCTGGGACGACGTGCAGCAGGCTCTCACGGGCGGAGGGGACGGTGCGAGCTGCCAGTGCATCTGGCCGATGCTGAGCAACAAGGACTGGAACACGACCACCACACCGCAGCGCACCGACATGTTCCGGGCCGAGATCGACGAGGGTCCGCCGCCCGGGCTCGTGGCCTACGTCGACGGCGAGGCCGCGGGTTGGATCCGTATCGGACCGCGCACGGCGCAGGCCCGCATCCCCCGCACGCGCATCATCGCCGCGTCGTCCGTCGAGCCGTTCGACGACCCGTCCGTGTGGGCGGTGACGTGCTTCGTGGTGCGCCGCGAGCACCGGGGCACCGGACTCAACGCGGCGCTGCTGCGGGCGGCGGTCGACTACGCCGCGGCCTCCGGAGCGCGTCTGGTCGAGGGCTACCCGGTCGACACCCGCGGCGAGAAGCAGCGCGCGAACGACCTGTTCCACGGCACGCTGAACACCTTCCTCGGCGCAGGCTTCACGGAGCAGACGGTCATGAAGCCCGGGCGGGTTCTCGTGACGCTCGACCTGTCCTCCCGCGCCGACGCATGACCCCCGCCCCGGGAGCCGCATCCGCCACCCCACGGCGCACCCCCGCTCCCCCGGATATACCGCCGCGGCCATACGATGAGGGGATGCGCCGCCGCACCCTCCCCCGCCCGATCGTGTGGGCATTCGCGCCGTACGTCGCGGTGTCGCTGCTGCACGTCGTGCTGCTCGCGCTCGACCACGAGCTGGCCGCTGCGACCAAGCTGCTGCTCATGCCGCTGCTCGCGGTACCGGTGCTCGTGACCGCCCCACGCCTCCGGCCGCGCTCCGCCCTCGTGCTCGTGCTCGCGGCGCTGCTGTTCTCCTGGCTGGGCGACGGCGCGGGGGCGCTGTTCCCCGCCGCCCCCGAGCTTCCGCTCATGCTCGGGTTCTTCGGCCTCGCGCACGTGGCGTACATCGTGCTGTTCGCGCGGCACCTCGCCCGGCGTCGGCTGCCCTGGTGGACGCTGGTGTACGCGGCGTGGTGGGTCGCGATGATCCTCACGCTCGGCCCGCACACCGGCCCCCTGCTGATCGCCGTCGCCGCCTACGGGCTGCTGCTGGGCGGCACGGCCGCGATGGCCGCCCGCTGCCACCCCCTCGTCGCGGTGGGCGGCGCGTTCTTCCTCGCCAGCGACACGATCCTCGCGTTCCGGCTCTTCCTCCCCGATGCTCTCCCGGCCTGGAGCAGCCCCGCCGTGATGGCGACCTACACGCTCGGACAGGGGCTCCTCATCGCGGGCACCCTAGTCGTCCTCGCACGGAAGGCCTCGTGATGGCTGACAGCGTCCGCGTCGACAGCTGGCTGTGGGCCGTCCGCGTGTACAAGACCCGGTCGGCCGCGACCACCGCATGCCGTGCGGGGCATGTGCGCGTGAACGGCGACAAGGCCAAGGCCGCCCAGACGGTCCGCATCGGCGACGAGCTGCGCATCCGCATCTCGGGGTTCGACCGCATCCTCATCGTCCGGCAGCTGCTCGTCAAACGCGTCGGCGCCCCACTCGCCGCCCTCGCCTACGAAGACCGCACACCCGAACGCGAACCGCAGGCCGCGCTCGGCCTGCGCGACCGCGGCGCCGGCCGCCCGACCAAACGCGAGCGCCGCGAGATCGACCGCCTCCGCGGCCGCGACACCCCGCCCGACTGACCCCGCGGCATTCCCGATAAGGCACCGGACGCACCACCCGACGCATCACCTGACGCCACCCGGCACCCACCCGACGGGCCCCGGCACCGGCCCGGTTGACCCCTCCGCACGCGTCAGGCGTCCAGCAGCCTCCGCAGCCACCCGCTCGACCGCACCTGCGCGCCCGCGGCCTCGACCCGCGCCTGCAGCTCCCGGTCGCTCGTGACCGCCAGCACCCGCTGCGCCCCCGCGACCCGACGCTCGACCTCGGCCACGATCGCGTCATCGCCCGCGGCCTCGGCCCGTACGACCGCCAGCGCCGGCTCCGCGACTCCGGCCTCGGCAGCACCGGTCTCCACGGCCTCGGTCCCGATGTCGCGGGCACGACCCTCGACTACGAGCGCCACCTCCGGGTACCAGTCGTCTCCGGCGAGCCCCAGATCGTCCGCGGGCACCGCCAGCCCGGCCAGCCGGTCACGCAAGCGCGCGGCCGCACCGGCTCGGTCCTTCCACCAGCCGTCGGGCACCGACCCGACCACGTTCGCCCCGTCGACCACCACGGCCGGGAACACATCGAGCTGAGCACGCAGCATCGGCCACGCCGCCCCGAACCCGGGGTGCAGCGGCAGCTCGTCCACGCGGTCGACCGGGACCCACTCCAGCGCCACGCTCTCCGGATCGCTGATCACCGGGTCGAACGGGCTGCGCACATCGGCGACCACCGTCGTGTACGACCAGATGCCGAGGTCGAGCACGCTCGTGAAGCGCGGACGCACGGCGCCGTCCGGCACGCCCGCCTCCTCCTGCGCCTCCCGGATCGCTCCGACGATCGCCGACTCGCCCTCGTGCAGCGCACCGCCGGGCAACCCCCACGTGCCGCCGAAGTGGCTCCACGACACGCGGTGTTGCAGCAGGATCCCGCGCGTCGCGTCGACCGCGAGCAGACCGGCCGCGCCGAACCGTCCCCAGTAGCGCTCCCCCGTGTCTGCGACCACCCAGGCGTCGCCGGGGTTGCGCGGTCCTTCGGGGCGACGCGGTTCGCCGGGAGCGGGGGGTACGACTGTCACCCCCTCAGCTTTTCACAGCATCGGGGTGGCGGCGCCACCCGGCGACACACGCCGGAACGCGTCAGCGCTGACGGCGCTCCCGCACGCGCATGTTGATGACGATCGGCGTCCCCTCGAACGGGTAGAGCTCGCGCAGGCGCCGCTGGATGAACCGGCGGTAGCCCGGGTCGAGGAACCCGGTCGTGAACAGCACGAACGTCGGCGGACGCGTCGAGGCCTGCGTGCCGAACAGGATGCGCGGCTGCTTGCCCCCGCGCAGGGGGTGCGGGTGCTCCGCCACGAGCTCGGCGAGGAAGGCGTTGAACTTGCCGGTCGGGATGCGGCGGTCCCAGTTCTCGAGCGCCGTCTCCAGCGCGGGCACCAGCTTGTCGAGGTGCCGCCCGGTCTTCGCGGAGATGTTCACCCGCGGAGCCCACGCCACGTGCGCCAGGTCTTGCTCGATCTCGCGCTCGAGGTACCGCCGGCGGTCGGCATTCTCCAGGTCGTCGTCGTTCAGACGGTCCCACTTGTTGAACGCGAGCACGAGCGCACGGCCCGACTCCAAGACGAGGTCGATGATCCGCACGTCCTGCTCGCTGATCGTCTCCGACACGTCGAGGACCACGACGGCGACCTCGGCCTTCTCCAGCGCGGCCGACGTGCGCAGCGAGGCGTAGAAGTCCGCGCCCTGCGCCATGTGCACGCGGCGACGGATACCGGCCGTGTCGACCAGACGCCACATCTTGCCGCCGAGCTCCACGACCTCGTCGACCGGGTCGCGCGTGGTGCCCGCCAGGTCGTTCACGACGACGCGCTCCTCCCCCGCGGCCTTGTTCAGCAGCGAGGACTTGCCCACGTTAGGGCGACCGAGGATCGCGACACGTCGCGGCCCGCCGATCTCCTGCTTGGCAACCGCCGAGATCTCGGGAAGCTTCTTCAGCACGGCATCCAGGAGATCCGCCACGCCGCGGCCGTGGATGGCCGAGACCGGGTGGGGCTCACCGAGACCGAGGTTCCACAGCGCGGCGGCCTCCGGCTCCTGCCGGGCGTCGTCGATCTTGTTCGCGACCAGGAACACGGGCTTGCCGCTCTTGCGCAGCAGCTTGACCACGTGCTCGTCGGTCGAGGTGGCGCCGACCATCGCGTCGACCACGAACAGCACCACATCGGACAGGTCGATCGCGACCTCCGCCTGCGCGGCGACCGAGCGGTCGATGCCGCGGGCGTCGGGCTCCCAGCCGCCGGTGTCGACGAGCGTGAAGCGCCGGTCGTTCCACTCCGCCTTGTAGGTGACGCGGTCGCGCGTGACCCCGGGGGTGTCCTCCACCACGGCCTCACGCCGACCGAGGATGCGGTTCACGAGCGCCGACTTGCCGACGTTCGGCCGTCCGACGATCGCGACGACCGGCAGTGCGGGCAGGAACTCGATGCCGTCCTCGCCCAGCGAGACGCCCGCGAGGAGCGCGGCATCCTCGTCGTCCAGCTCGTAGTCGGCGAGACCGGCGCGCAGGGTCTCGGCGCGCTGCTCGGCGAGGTGCTCGTCGAGGTTCTCCATCTTCTCGGCGAGCTGGTCGGGGCCGCCTTCGTATTCGTCGTCAGCCACGGTGTGCTCCTCGGAGTCGTTCGATCACCGTGAGCACGGCGTCGATGGTCTGGGGGTAGTCGAGTTCGGTCGAGTCGACGACCTCGACGCCCTCGGCGGCGTTGAGGAAGTCGACGACGGCGCTGTCGGAGGCGTCGCGCCGGTGCAGGGCCGCGGCGACGGCGGCGGCGTTCTCCCCCGCGAGCTCGCCGGCACGGCGTGCGGCGCGCACCTCGGGGGCGGCGGTCAGGAGGATGCGCACGGGGGCATCCGGTGCGACCACGGTCGTGATGTCACGTCCCTCCACGACCACAGCGGGGTACGGAGCGTCGGCGACCAGCGCGCGGAACAGCTCGTTCACCTGCGCGCGCACCTCGGGCACGCGGGCGACGCCGCTCACCGCGCCGGAAACCCGCGGTTCGCGGATGGCGTCGGTCACGTCGGTGTCGCCCACCCGGACCGTGCGGTCGTCGGGGTCGAGGCCGAGACGGACCGGGAAGTCGGCCGCGGCGGCGCGCACGGCGGCCGCGTCATCGGTGTCGGCGCCCTGCTCCAGCACATGCCAGGCGAGCGCCCGGTACGCCGAGCCGGTGTCGAGGTAGCCGTAGCCGAGCTGGCGCGCGACCGCCTTGGAGACGCTGGACTTGCCGGAACCGGCCGGCCCGTCGATGGCGATGAACTTCGTGGCGGAGACGGTGGAGGTGTCAGTCATTCGTGTTCCCTGCAATGCGCCAGCCGCGTTCCTGGAGCCCGGTGATCGCGCCGTGCAGCGCCGCGGGGTCGACACTGATCTCGGCCAGACCGAACTGTGCGCCGGGCGAGTGCTCCAGACGCAGGTCCTCGACGTTGACGCCGAGTTCGCCGAGCTCGCCGAACAGGCGGCCAAGCTGTCCGGCGGTGTCGTCGACCATCACCACGAGCGTCTCGAAGCGCCGGTTCTGGCCGTGCTTGCCCGGCAGGCGCTCCACGCCGTCGTTGCCCTGCCGGATGGTCTCCGCGATCACGCGGCGCGCGCCGGGGGCCGCCGGCGCCC
>NZ_SSDO01000392.1:0-686 GCF_004794395.1 Microbacterium sp. K41
CCCGCCCCCCCCCCCCCCGCCCGCCGATCCCGACACCCCGGTCGACGGCGCCGCGCCCTCCGGACGCACCGCTCCCCGCGGCGCCGAGCGCTTCCTGCTGTGGGTCGCCGGTCTCGGGGTCGCGCGCTCCGACGGGTGGCTCGGTGGCGTCGCGGCCGGCATCGCCGCGCGGCTGCGCATCGACCCGCTGATCGTGCGCGGGGTGCTCGTGGTGGCCGCGCTGTTCGGACTGCCGGTGATCTTCCTCTACGCCGTGGCCTGGGCGCTGCTGCCCGACACCGACGGCCGCGTGCACCTGCGCGACCTGCTGGAGCGCCGGTACGAGCCGGTGCAGCTGGGCATCCTCGCGATGGCGATCGTCGGCCTCCTGCCCACCGCACCGCTCACCGGGCGGCTGTTCGGGCTGGGCTACGAGAGCTGGTCGGCGCTGTCCCTCTTCAGCTGGATCGTGGGCCTGGTGCTCGCGGCCGGCCTGCTCTTCCTGATCGTGCGCGCTGCGAGCCGCACCCCGGGCGCTTCCGCGCCGGACCTGCCGATGGCTTCCGCAGGTCAGGCGGCCCCGGGCGCGTCCGCCCCCCTCGCGGGTTCGGGTCCCGCCGAGGGGGCGGACGCCACCTCCGTCCCGCCGTCGACGCTCGACTCCGCGGCGGTGACCCCCGCGGACACCGTGCCGCTCGCCGACACCG
>NZ_SSDO01000393.1:0-5103 GCF_004794395.1 Microbacterium sp. K41
CCGCTCGGCCGGACACCCCGCACGACCCCGCCGCTGCGCGCGATGCCCCGCCCGCGCCGGCTCACCCCCTCCCTCGCACAACTGTCCCTCTCCCGGACCTGAGCCGTACGACGACTCCGCGCCGCGCCCGCGGCACCCCCATCCGTCGTACCCCTGTCTGGAGAACCCCGTGAGAACCCCTGTCAAGGCGACCCTGATCGCCATCGCCGTCGCCGTCGTCCTGCTGATCGTCGCCATCGTCTGGGCCATCACCCAGCGCGCCGACGAGCCCGACCCCGACGCGGGCCAGCGCCAGCCGACCGTCCGCACCGATTCGCACGTGCTCGACGAGGGCGGTCCCGACGCCGTCACGGTCGTCGAGTTCCTCGACTTCGAATGCGAGGCGTGCGGCGCCTTCTACCCGATCGTCGAGGAGCTCCGCGACACGTACGACGGCGACATCCGCTACGTCGCGCGCTACTTCCCGCTCCCCGGCCACGTCAACTCGACACAGGCCGCCCTCGCCGCCGAGGCCGCCGCGCAGCAGGGCCGCTTCGAAGACATGTACCACCACCTGTTCGCGACGCAGGCGAACTGGGGCGAGCAGCCCGAGGAGACCCCGGAGGTGTTCCGCGCGTTCGCCCAGGAGCTGGGCCTCGACCTCGCGGCGTACGACGAGGCCGTCGCCGACCCCGCCACCCTCGCGCGGGTGGAGCAGGACAAGCGTGACGGCGAGCGACTCGGCGTCACGAGCACCCCCACGTTCTTCGTCGACGGCGAGATGCTCGAGCTGACCGCCTGGGGCGATCTGGAGAACGCGATCGCGAAGGCCGTCGCGGACTGACCCGGCGGCAGCGGAATACCCCGGCCGGGTCCCGCCGGCCGGGGGGACCCGTCGCTACGCTGAGCGCATGTCCGAGGATGCCTCCGCTCCTGCGCGCCCCCTGATCACCGTCGCCCGGCGCATCCCGGCGACCCTCACGATGGTGGGCCTGATCCTGGTCGTCGGCGTCGTCTCACAGGGACTGTGGCGGCCGTTCGAGGATTCGGAGCTGTTCCCCTCGGTCGCGTACGGCCTGCCCAACCTGTCGGACGGCAAATGGTGGACGCCGGTCACCGGCACGTTCTTCGTCAACCAGCCGTGGGTGTACCTGTTCACGATCGCCGGCTTCTGGGGCATGGGGTACCTGGAGTTCCGTCGCGGAAGCCGCGTCGCGATCGCCTACTACGCGGTGGGACAGCTCTTCGCGATCTTCGCCACCGCGCTGCTGCTCCTGCTGCTGTCGCAGTTCGAATGGGCGTGGGCGGCGGAGCAGGCGCGCGCGCTCGACGTGGGCGCGTCCGGGGGCACGATGGCCTGCATCGCTGCAGCCGTCGGCCTGTTCCGTCCCCCGTGGCGGGTACGCGGCTGGCTCATCCTCCTCGGGTTCGTATTCATCGCGATGATGTTCTGGGGCAAGGTCGCCGACCTCGAGCATCTGCTGGCGGTGCTGCTGATCCTCGCGGTGGACCGCAGCCTGCGCGTGCGGCACACGACGGTCCGCGAGCAGCGCCTCATCGCGGTCATGGCCGTGCTGCTCCTGCTGGCGACCGAGGTCATCACCGTCCTGGTCCCGACCGACGGCCCCTTCGGCCCCACCGCACCCGCCTCCGGCGGGTTCCTGGACACCGCGCTCGACGCGGCCGTCATCCTGCTCATCGCGAACGGGCTGCGTCGCGGTCGGCGATGGGCGTGGGTGCTCGCGATCATCCTCGCCAGCCTCAACGTGCTCTCCGGTGCGCTCATCCTGGCGCTGATCATCCTGACCAGCGAGGCACAGCTCGAACTGCAGATCGACGGCGAGACCGAGCTCGCCCTCGCCAGCGGCGTGCTCTGGCTGCTGA
This sequence comes from Microbacterium sp. K41, assembly GCF_004794395.1. Classification (NCBI taxonomy): domain Bacteria; kingdom Bacillati; phylum Actinomycetota; class Actinomycetes; order Micrococcales; family Microbacteriaceae; genus Microbacterium; species Microbacterium sp. K41. The sequence continues at coordinate 1,864 of NZ_SSDO01000393.1, forward strand.
TCCTCGTCTACCTGCTCGTGGTGCGGCGGGCGTTCCGAGCCCGACGGCGGTCGAAGCTCGGCGCGCAGCCGGCACCCACGCTCGCCGACCTGGAGAAGGAGCTGAAGACCCACGGCGGCGGCACCCTGTCGTGGATGACCACCTGGGAGGGCAACGCGTTCGCGCGCGTGGACGGCGGCATCGTCGCGTATCAGCGGCGCAACAGCGTGGCACTGGCACTGGCGGATCCGATCGGGCCGCGCGAACGCCGCACCGATGCGGTGCGGGACTTCATCCGCGCGGCGGAGGGCGCCGGGCTCATCCCCTGCTTCTTCAGCGCCGACGAGGCCACGCGGGCCGCGGTGCCGGAGACCTGGCGGAGCCTGGTCGTGGCGGACGACACGATCGTCGACCTGCCGGGCCTGGAGTTCACCGGAAAGCGCTGGAACTCCGTGCGCACCTCCCTCAACAAGGCAGGACGCGAGGACATGACGTTCCGGATGACGCATCTGAAGGAGGAGCCCTGGGGGGTGCAGCAGCAGCTGCGGGCGATCTCCGAGGCCTGGGTCGGCGACAAGGACCTCCCCGAGATGCGCTTCACACTCGGCACCCTCGAGGAGGCGGAGGATCCGGAGGTACGGCTCGCCCTCGCCATCGCCCCCAACGGCGACGTCGACGGCTTCCTCTCCTGGCTGCCCATCTACGGCGAGGGCGGCGTCGTGCGGGGGTGGACGCTCGACCTGATGCGCCGCAGGGAGGGCGGATTCGGCCCCGTCATGGAGTACCTCATCGGGTCGTCCGCGAAGCAGTTCTCCGACGAGGGCGCGCAGATCATGTCGCTCTCCGGGGCTCCGCTCGCGCACGACTACCCGCCGGACGCGGGCATGATCGCGGCGCTCAGCGACCGGCTCGCGGAGGCTCTGGAACCCGTGTACGGGTTCGGTTCGCTGCACCGGTTCAAGCAGAAGTTCCACCCGCGCTACGAGACCATGTACCTGCTGTTCCGCGACGAGAGCGACCTCACCCGGATCGGCGGCGCGCTGACGCGGGCGTTCCTGCCGGATGCCACGCTGCGGCAGTTCGCCGGTGCCGGGCTGGAACTCGTCCGCGGAGGCGGGAAGGACTGAGCCGCGGGGTGCACCGCATCACCGGGGCACCCCGCGGAGCTGTCACTCGGCGGCCACGAGCTCCGCGGGCACCGGGCCGGAGGGTGCGGGGCGCGGGCGCTTCGCGGTGTTCGCGATGTGGGCGCGTGCCACGACCATCCCCGCGACGGCCATCAGCGCGACCCCGAGCCAGTAGGGGGCGGCGTGGCTCACGGCGGTGTAGAGGGCCGCGGCGATCAGCGGCGCGACCGTGCCCATCGCGGCGTTAAGCGACTGGGTGGCGCCACCGAGCCAGCCCTGCTCGTCGTCGCCGACGGCGTTGGACATCGCGCCGTCCATGGCGGCCTGCGCGGCTCCCTGTCCGGCGGCGAGCAGCAGCGCGCCGACGATGAACAGCCACGGCTGGGCGATCAGCGTCGCGACGACCGCGAGACCGGCCAGGCCGATCGCCTGGGCGACGATGCCGCTGAGGATCACGCCGCGCTCCCCCATCCGCGGAAGCAGGATGGCCAGCAGCACGCCCTGGATGAGGATGTCGACGATCCCCACGCCCGCCGTGAGGAGCCCGATCTGCGTCGGCCCCCACTGGATGGAGTCGAGCGCGAGGATGCTGAAGTTGTTGACGAAGAAGCCGAACGGCAGCGCGAGCAGGCCGAACGCGATCATCAGGCCGCGCAGCTCCCGGCGTCCGAAGGCCTCGCGGAACACCGCGAACGGCTGCACGGCGCGCAGTGTGATCCGCGGGATGCGGTTCTCGGGCTTCAGGCTCTCCGGCAGCAGGGAGATGCTGAGGATCGCGATCACCAGGGCGACGGCGGCGGTGAGGAACACGGGCAGGCGCAGGTCGATCGCCGCGAGGAGCCCACCGACGGCCGGGCCGATCATGGTGCCGATGCCGGTCAGCGCTCCGAGCAGGCCGAAGCGCTGTGCACGCTTCTCCGGCGGGGTGATGTCGGCGAGGTAGGCGAACAGCGCGGGCAGGTCGCCCGCCGTCAGCCCCTGGATGACACGGGCGAGCACGAGCACCCAGAGCGCTCCGCCGATGCCGAACAGGGCCATGGAGAACGCGGCACCGAAGGCGGCGGCGATGATGACGGGCCGTCGGCCGAACCGGTCGGAGAGCCGGCCGAGGAAGGGCGCGACGAGGAAGGCGCACAGGCCGTTGACCGCTTCCAGCACGCCGACCCAGAGGGCCAGGTCGCGCTCGTGCGAGACGTACTGCAGTACGACGAACGGCAGCACGGGGAGCACCACCGTCATGCCGATGACGGTGAGCATCGTCAGCACGATGAGCATGATCCAGGCGCGGGTGGCACCACGGACCGAGGAGATGGGTGAAGTCATACCGAAAGTGTAGCGATACCAGTTTTGGTGTCAAGCCACTTTCGTACCGAGCGCGGTAGCCTGGCTCTCATGACCACCCCCGCGCCCCTCGGCCGCCGCGAGCGCAAGAAGGCCGCGACCCGCAAGAACATCTCCGACGTCGCGACGAGGATGTTCCTGGAGCGCGGCTTCGACAACGTCAGCATCCGCGAGGTCGCCGACGCCGCCGACGTCTCCCCGACCACCGTCTTCGCCCACTTCCCCCAGAAGGAGGCGCTCGTCTTCGACGAAGACGACGAGCAGCGCGACCGCCTCGTCGCCGCCGTGCGCGACCGCAGGACCGGCGTCACCATCAACCGCGCGGTCCACGACTTCTATGCCGCCGAGATCGGCGCGAACCTCGACGAGCACGGAGACGACGTCGCCCGCACCTTCCTGCGCTTCCTCAACGACACGCCGGCCCTGCGCGACTACGCGGCGAAGATGTGGCTGCGGCACGAAGACGCCCTCGCCGACGCGATCGCCGAGGAGCTCGGGCTCACCGCCCCCACGGCGGAGATCCGCGTGTACTCCCGGTTCATCCTGCAGATGCAGATCCTCGTGACCGAGAGCGACGACCAGCGCGACATCCTCGAGGCCGGATTCACCGTGCTGGAGGAGGGCTGGGGCCCCGTCGAGAAGCGGCTCACCCGCGACTCCGGCTGAGCGGCTCCCTCACTCCTCGCGCGGACGACGCCGCAGGCTCTTGACGTCGGTGCGGCGGTGCTTGGCCGTGAGCCGACGCTCCCTCGATCCGCGGCTCGGCTTCGTCGCGCGGCGCGGCGGGGCGGGC
>NZ_SSDO01000394.1:0-5031 GCF_004794395.1 Microbacterium sp. K41
CGGCGGCTGCTGGCGTGGGCCCGCGCGGCGGGCTTCCGCGAGGTCACCGCGACCGCGTCCACGTGGTGCTACGCGACCCCGGAGGAGCGCGACTGGTGGGGCGGCATGTGGGCCGACCGCATCCTGGAGTCCGCCCTCGCCCGGCAGCTCGTGGACGAGGGCCTGGCGACCCCGGCCGACCTGCGCGACATCAGCGAGGCGTGGCGGCGGTGGGCGGGCGACGGCGACGGCTGGTTCCTCGTGCCGCACGGCGAGATCCTCGCGCGGGCGTGAGCGGCGGATACATCGGCAGACGGATGTCTCGCCCGGCGTGCTCGCGTAGCGTGGGGGAGTGATCCGGCCGCTCTCCCGCACGGCGCTCATCCTCGACATCGTCGGGGCGGTGCTGCTGTTCGTCATCTTCACTCCGATGTCGGTGGTGTTCTACGCGCCGCCGGTCACCGGAGAGCCGGTCGCGGGCGCCGCGGTGGCGGCGGTGGTCGTCGCCGGGCTCCTGATGTTCGGCGCGGTGGCGATCGGCCGGCTGTCTCCCGGGCTGGCGCTCGTGGGCGCCTGGGCCGGCGCGATCGTCCAGATGCTCGCCGGCTTCGGGCCGCTGCCGATCGACCTCGCGATCCTGCTGGTGCTGTACGCCACGTCGGCCTGGGGGTCGCGCCGCGTGCTGTGGTGGGGCCTCGGCTCGGTGATCGTCGGCGGCGTGATCGCGGCGCTCTACATGGTGTTCGTCAGCGGGGTCGCGTTCGGCACCGGCACCGGGTGGGAGCTCGTGACGGGCGGCACGCTGCTGCTCGCGGCATCCATCATGGCCCTCGGCTTCGCGTGGGTGTGCGGTCTGCTGTGGCGCGTGGTGCTGCGGTCGCGGCGCACCAGGGCGGCGCAGTTGCAGGCCGAGGCGCTCGCGGCGGAGGAGCAGGAGCGCGTGCGCATAGCCCGCGACATGCACGACATCGTGGCGCACTCGCTCGCGGTCGTGATCGCGCAGGCCGACGGGGCCCGGTACGCCGCGGCCGTGAAGCCCGAGATGGCGACCGAGGCCCTCGGCACGATCGCCCAGACGGCCCGCGGTGCGTTGAGCGACGTGCGGATGCTGCTCACCCAGCTGCGGCACCGCCAGGGCGACGGTCCGCAGCCCACCCTCGCGGATCTGGAGACGCTGTTCGCGCAGGTGCGCCAGGCAGGTATCGAGCCGCGCGTCACGGTCGACCCGATGCCGCCGGGGGAGCCGCCGGGGGCGATCCAGCTCGCGGTCTACCGCATCCTGCAGGAGGCCCTGACCAACGCGATCCGGCACGGCGACGGGGCGGTGGACGTGCACCTGGCCTGGCTCCCCGACCGCGTGGACATCCAGGTGCGCAACACGGTGGCGGCCGACGCCCCGCCGTCCGCACCGGGTGGGCATGGACTGATCGGGATGCGGGAGCGCGCGCAGCTGGTCGGCGGTAGTCTGCACACCGAGCGCCGTGGTGCGCAGTTCGTCGTCCAGAGCAGCCTGCCGATCGGAGCCTCCCAGTGATCAGAGTCGTGCTCGTCGACGACCAGGCCCTGTTCCGCGCCGGGATCCGCATGCTGGTGGCCTCGCAGCCCGACCTCGAGGTCGTGGGGGAGGCGGGCGACGGCAGGGAGGCGCTCCCTGTGGTCGCCACGACGCGGCCCGACGTGGTGCTGATGGACATCCGGATGCCGGTGATGGACGGCCTGACCGCGACCGCGGAGATCCTCGCCCGGCCGGAGCCTCCGCGGATCGTGATGCTCACCACGTTCGACCTCGACGAGGCCGCGGCCCGCGCGATCCGGCAGGGCGCGAGCGGCTTCCTCCTCAAAGACGCCGATCCGGAGTTCCTGCTCGCGGCGATCCGCACGGTGCACGCGGGGTCCAGCGTGATCGCGGCGTCGGCGACCCGCGAGCTGTTCGCGCACTTCGCCGAGGCGCCCCGCCCCGTCCCGCCGCAGTACGGCGAGCTGACCGAGCGCGAGCGGGAGATCTTCGCGCTCGCCGCGCGGGGTCTGTCGAACGCGGAGATCGCGGCGCGGGAGTTCCTGAGCGAGGCGACCGTGAAGACGCACATCAGCCGGATCCTCACGAAGCTGGCGCTGCGCGACCGCGTGCAGCTGGTGGTGTTCGCTTTCGAGCACGGTCTGGCCTGAGCGCGACCGCGTCCTCCGCGAGATCATCCTTCCGATGTATCGGGATGCTCCCGATGGCCGACGCGGTGCCCGGGACGGCGGAAATAGCGTCGAGGACATGGAGATCACGACCAGCGACCTCGGGCTCGCCGCCCGCGTCCAGCACCTGAAGAAGACCTACGGCTCCGGTGAGGGCACGGTCCACGCGCTCGACGACGTGAGCGTCGGCATCCGCCGCGGCCAGTTCACCGCGATCATGGGGCCGTCCGGCTCCGGCAAGTCCACGCTCATGCACATCATGGCCGGGCTCGACAGCCCCACCGAGGGCCGGGCGTGGATCGGCGACACCGAGATCACGGGGCTGAGCGACCTCGACCTCACGCTGCTCCGCCGCCGCCGCGTCGGCTTCATCTTCCAGGCGTTCAACCTGGTGCCCACGCTCGACGCCCTCGGTAACATCCTGCTGCCGTTCGAGCTCGACGGTCGCCGGCCGAGCGCGATCGAGCGGGCCCGCATCGACGGCCTCATCGACACCCTCGGTCTCGGGCCGCGCCTCGGGCACCGTCCCCACCAGCTGTCGGGCGGCCAGCAGCAGCGCGTCGCGATCGCCAGGGCGCTCGCCACGGCCCCCGACCTCGTGTTCGCCGATGAGCCCACCGGCAACCTCGACTCGAAGACCGGCCGGGAGGTGCTGCGCCTGCTCGCCTCCGCGAGCCGCGAGCACGGCCAGTCCATCGCGATGGTCACGCACGACGCGATCGCCGCGAGCCATGCCGACCGGGTGCTGTACCTGGGCGACGGTCGCATCGTCGCCGACCACCCCCGCCAGACCGCCGAGCAGATCTCCGCGTACATGCTGGCCGCCGAGGTGACGGCATGACCGCCGTCGCGACCGTCGTCCCGGAGACCAGGGCGACCGGTCCTCGCCTGGGCTGGCTGCGCGACCGCGGCATGGGTGCGAGCATCCTGGTCGCGGCGCTGTCCGCCGCCTTCGGCGTCTTCCTCGTCGAGATCACCGCCTACATCGGCGCGGTGCTCCAGTCCGACCCGTTCATCGGCGACAGCGGCACCCTCGCCGTCGTCGTCGCGATCCTCTCGGTGCTGCTCACGGCGGTGGCCATGTACGTGGCCGCGATCGTCACGGCCAACACGTTCTCGACCATCATCGCCGGCCGCACCCGTCAGATCGCCCTGCTGCGCCTGATCGGTGCCACCGCGCGCTCGCAGCGCGGACAGGTCGGACGACAGGGACTCATGGTGGGCCTGCTCGGTGCCGCCATCGGGCTCCTCGCCGGTCTCGCGCTCTCCGCGGCGGCCGTCGAGATCGGGGGACGGTTCGTCGCCAACGCCCCGACGGACTTCACGCTCGCGCAGCCCGCGCTCGCACTCCCGGCGATCGGCGTCGCGCTCACGACGTGGGCGGCCGCGTGGGTGGGGTCGCGCCGCGTGCTCGCTGTCACGCCGCTGCAGGCGCTCGGCGGAGCGGTCGAGCGCACGCACGATGAGGTCTCGGGCCGGACGGGGCGCCACGTGGGGGCGTGGGTGCTGCTGATCTCGGGTGCCGCGCTGCTCGCGGGCGGCGTGATCCTCGGGCTCGTGACCCCGCTCGGCGTGGTCGTGGCGTTCTTCGGCGGCATCCTGTCGTTCACCGGGCTCGCGCTCGGGTCGGTGCTGTTCATGCCGCCCGTGCTGCGGCTCGTCGGTCGGCTGTTCGGATCGAGCGCGACCGCACGGCTCGCGGCCGAGAACGCCCTCCGCTACCCGGAGCGCTCGTCGCGCATGGCGATCGGCGTCGTGATGGGCGTGACCCTCGTGACCATGTTCGCCGTGGCCCTCGAGTCCGCCAAGCGCCTCATGATGAGCCAGACCACCGAGGAGATCCCGCCGGAGTTCTTCGCGCCGTTCGACGCCTTCGCGGCCATCATGATGGTGCTCGTGGCGGTGTCGGCGGTGATCGCCGCGGTCGGCCTGGTCAACCTGCTCACGATCGGGGTCGTGCAGCGTCGGCGTGAGCTGGGCCTGCTGCGGTCGATCGGCCTCTCCAACGGACAGGTGCGCCGCATGGTGCTGCTGGAGGCGACGCACATCACGGTCGCCGCGACCCTCACCGGGCTCGTGCTCGGCGTGGCCTACGGCTGGATCGCGGCGCAGTCGCTGCTCGGCTCGGTGCCCACGCTGCCGGAGTTCACCCCGGCCGGCCTCGTCGCCCCGCAGGTGCCGTGGCTGCCGGTCGTGATCATCGTCGCGGCGACCGCGGTCCTCACGCTCGTGGCGGCCGCGACGCCCACGCGCCTCGCGACGCGCGTGGCACCGGTCGAGGCGCTCGCCGCGGACTGACGCCCCTAGGCTGGACGGGTGCCGTCGCCGTTCGATCAGTCCACGTATCAGGTCCGCCTCGACTGGGGGGTCGCCGGGCTCCGGCGGCTCGCGCCGTCCGACGTGGTCGTGGTGGTCGACGTGCTGCGGTTCTCGTCCGTCGTGGCGGAGGCTGTCGCGGAGGGCGTCGAGGTCCCGCTGGCCGGAGCGCTCGAGTGGTCGCGCAACGGGGCGGCGGTCGCGGCCGCTGCTCCGGCCGAGGCCACGGTGCTGCTCGGCTCGCTGCGCAACGCCCGGGCCGTGGCCGCAGCGGTGCAGGCGGAGCAGGAGCGTCGTCAGGGCCGCACCTCGGTCGCGATCATCCCGGCGGGAGAGCTCGACGAGGCAGGGGAGCTGCGCTTCGCCGCGGAGGACCTGCTGGGGGCCGGAGCGATCGCGGCGGCGCTCACCGACCGCGGCATCGACCACACGGCACCCGATGCGGCCGTCGCGGCCGAGGGTTTCCGGGCGCTGCGGCGGGCGCTGCGGCACCTGGTGGGGGCCACCGGCTCCGCGCGCGAGCTCGCGGCGGGGGGCGCGGCCACGGAGCGC
>NZ_SSDO01000395.1:0-483 GCF_004794395.1 Microbacterium sp. K41
TCCTCCCCGGGCACGCGCTCGGCGACCCTGGCGTGCAGCGCCCGCACGATCGGGTCGACCCGCACCGCGGCCCCTACCACCCGCAGCACCGCGCGGTCGGCGGGGCCCACCGTGACCTCGATCCGCTCGACCCCGCCCTCCCGGCGGGCGCGCAGCATCGCCTCAGCGACCAGGTGGTACAGGTGCTCGGGGTGCTCGGGTGCCTGCCGCACATCGGCGTGCAGCACCGGCTCCGGGAAGCGCGCGGCGAGCTCGCTCAGCGCGCCGGTCAGGTCGCCGGCGTCGAGCGCCCCGGGCAGCAGGGTGCGGGCGAGGTCGCGCACCTCGGTGGTCGCCGCCTGCAGTGCGGCCGAGGCATCACGCAGCACGAGGTCGGGTCGCGGAGAGTCCGGGAGCGCGCGCAGGGCCCGGCGCACCCGGGCGAGCACGGGCTCGAGTCCTGCCTCGATCTCGGCCCGCGCGAACCGCCGCTCGCTGGCCGCG
>NZ_SSDO01000396.1:0-16306 GCF_004794395.1 Microbacterium sp. K41
CGGGGCGACCGCGTCCCACGGCAGCGTGAGCTCGCCGAGACGCCAGCGCGTGCGGCCGCCCTGCACGGGCCACCCCTGGTCGCGCAGCGCGGACACGGCCGCGAGGAACCGTTGCGTGGCGCCGAAGGTCGACAGGGGAGCCGCGCGGTCCCACTCCCGATCGAGCTCGGTGAGCAGCGCGTGGATGCGCTCGCCGGGGACGTTGCGATGGATCAGTGCCTTGGGCAGCCGCTCCGCCACGATGCTCGGACGCTCGAGTCCCTCCAGTCGCAGCGAGATCGTGAGGCGCAGCGCCGATCCATCCCGGTCCACGTCGACCCAGCTGGCGATGCGGCCGATCTCGTCGCACGTCCCCTCCACGAGCAAGCCGCCGGGGGCGAGGCGCGCCGCCATCGTGCGCCAGGCCGCGGGGACCTCGGCCTCGTCGTACTGCCGGAGCACGTTCATGGCGCGGATCACGGCGGCACGGCGGTCGCCCGGCAGCGGCACCTCGAAGCCCCCACGCGCGAACGACACCCGCAGATCCGGCGGGAATCCCGTCCGACACGCCCGGACCTCGGCGAGCTGTCGCGTGGCCGTGGCGACGCGCGCCGGATCGATCTCCAGGCCGAGCACCTCCGCGTCGGGACGGACCCGGCGCAGGCGCGCGGCGAGCTCGAGCGCCGTGACCCCGCTGGCGCCGTAGCCGAGGTCGACCACGAGCGGATCCTCCGCGCGACGCAACGCGGTGCTCGCGGCGATCCAGCGGTCGTTGCGGCGCAGCCGGTTGGTCCCGGTCGTGCCACGGGTCGGCTGGCCGAGCGGAGATGACGCCATGCGTCCATCCTCTCCCGTGCCCGGCGCAGTCCGATCCACGGCCGCGGATAAACTGGCCGCATGACTGCGAAGCGCACCCTGATCCTGCTCCGCCACGGGCAGAGCGAGTGGAACGAACTGAACCTCTTCACCGGCTGGGTGGACGTCCGCCTGACCGAGCAGGGCAAGGGCGAGGCCCGTCGCGGCGGTGAGCTGCTCGCCGAGTCCGGCATCCTCCCCGACGTGCTGCACACCTCGCTGCTGAGCCGAGCGATCCAGACCGCCGACATCGCACTGGACGCGGCCGACCGGCTGTGGATCCCGGTCACGCGCTCGTGGCGACTCAACGAGCGGCACTACGGCGCGCTGCAGGGCAAGGACAAGGCGCAGACGCTGGAGGAGTTCGGTCCAGAGCAGTTCCAGCTGTGGCGCCGTTCGTTCGACGTGCCGCCACCCCCGCTCGACGACGCGAGCGAGTTCAGCCAGGTGAACGACCCCCGGTACGCGCACATCGATGGTGAGGTGCCCCGCACGGAGTCGCTCAAGCTCGTGATCGACCGCCTGCTGCCCTACTGGGAGACCGCGATCGTGCCCGACCTCGAGGCAGGCAAGACGGTGCTGGTCACCGCGCACGGGAACTCGCTGCGCGGGCTCGTGAAGCACCTCGAGGGCATCAGCGACGACGACATCGCCGGACTCAACATCCCCACCGGCATCCCGCTGGTCTACGAGCTCGACGAGAACAACGCGCCCACCGGCCCCGGCCGCTACCTCGACCCCGAGGCCGCCGCCGCCGGTGCCGCCGCCGTGGCCGCGCAGGGCAAGAAGTAACGCGCACGCCCCGACGCGAGAGACCCCCTGCCGCCGATCGGCGCAGGGGGTCTCTCGCGTACGACGGGCGACGCGTCAGGCGTGTCCGAGCTCCTGCTGCTCCACGGCGAGGGCGATGTCCTCCTCCTCGACGTGCCAGTCGCCCGTCGCCAGGTACACGACCTTCTTCGCGACGGCGACCGCGTGGTCGGCGAAGCGCTCGTGGTAGCGGCTGGCCAGCGTGGCGTCGACGGTGGCGACCGCCTCGCCCTTCCAGTTGTCGCTGAGCACCTTCTCGAACACGCTGGCGTGCAGCTCGTCCACGTCGTCGTCGGCGTTGCGGATCTGGTCGGCGAACTTCAGGTCCTGGGTGCGCAGCAGCTCGGCGAGCGTGCGCGAGATCTCGACGTCGAGCTCGCCCATCCGCACGAAGGTGCCCTTGAGGCCCTTCGGGATGGCGCGCTCGGGGAAGCGCAGCCGCGCCAGCTGCGCGATGTGCTCGGACATGTCGCCCATGCGCTCCAGGGAGGCGCTCACGCGCAGCGCGGTGACGACGATGCGCAGGTCGCGCGCGACCGGCTGCTGGCGGGCGAGGATCTCGATGGCCTGCTCGTCGAGCGCGACGGCCAGCTCGTCGATCTTCGCGTCGTCGGCGATGACCTCCTCGGCCAGGGCGACGTCGCTGGTGGCGAACGCGCGCGTCGCCTTGTCGATCGAGACGGTGACGAGGTCGGCGATCTCGACGAGGCGGGACTGCAGGTCCTCGAGGGACTGGTGGAAGACTTCGCGCATGGGGGCGCAACCTTTCGTTCGGATCTCTGCTGAGTCGTCAGCGCGAGGCGGCGGGGCGTCCGCACGAGTTCGGGCCTGTGCGCAGGCCTGAAGCGATTGTCTGCTCCGAAGGTTAACGAACGGTGCCCAGCGAGTGAATAGTACGTCTCGCCTCCCCGTCACGGCGCGGAAACCCGCCGGACGGGCGGTGAACGCGCTCTACGCTGGAGTCATGACCCTGCCGCAGCTCGCGCTGTCCTCCCTTGCCATCGGGCTGGTGATCGGCGTCGGGATGTCGCTTCTGGTCGTCTGGGCCTACCGGGCGAGGGCGCGTGCGGAGGAGGAGACGTCGACGTCGATCCCGCAGGGGATCACGGATGTGCTCGGCAGCATGGACGACGCGGCCTGCGTCGTCGACGCCTCGGGACTCGTGCTCGCGACCTCGCGGGCGGCGGCGCGGTTCGGCATCGAGGTCGGCTCCACGCTGGAGAACCCGGAGCTGCGGCAGCTGGTGCGCGGCGTCCGTGCGTCGGGCGACACGGCGATGGAGTCGCTGCGCATCACTCGCGGAGGGCTCAGCCTCGATCCGCGCCTGGTGTCGGCACGGGCGAGTGCGATCGGGGCGCGCCTGGTGCTGCTGATCGTGCGGGATGTCACCGAGCAGGAGCGCCTGGACCAGATGCGTCGGGACTTCGTGGCGAACACGAGTCATGAGCTCAAGACCCCGGTGGGGGCGGTGAGCCTGCTCGCGGAGGCGATCGAGTCCGCCGCCGACGATCCCGCACAGGTGCGCGTCTTCGCGTCGCGCATCTCGGCGGAGGCCAACCGGCTCGGACAGCTCACCGGCCGCATCATGAGCCTGTCCCGCCTGCAGGCGGAGGACGGCCTGACGGAGGTCGGACCCGTCTCGATCGATGAGGTCATCGCCTCGTCCATCGAGGCGCACGTCGTGCAGGCCGATTCGGCGGGGGTGGAGCTCGCCCGCGGGGGCGACCGCGGCGTGTGGGTGCGCGGCGACGCGCAGATCCTCATCGAGGCGGTGGGCAACCTGATCGCCAACGCGATCGTGTACTCCCCGCGCGGCTCGCGCGTAGGTGTAGGGGTGCGGGCCGACGACGACGTGGTCGAGATCGCCGTGTCCGATCAGGGCATCGGGATCGCGGAGGCCGACAGGGAGCGGATCTTCGAGCGCTTCTACCGTGCGGACGAGGCGCGCTCGCGCCGCACCGGCGGCACAGGGCTCGGACTGTCGATCGTGAAGCACGCCACGCAGCGCCACGGCGGCGAGGTGCGCCTGTGGTCCCGGCCGGGCCGTGGCTCCACCTTCACGATCCGTCTTCCGCAGATCGCCGCGCCGGCGAACGCCGATCGTGACAAGAAGAACAAGAAGAAGCGTGCGCGGAAAGCGGCCAGGTCGGCCGGCTCGCGCGTCCGAAACGGAGAGACCGCATGACCCGCATCCTTCTCGTCGAAGACGAGCCCGACCTCGCCGATCCCCTCGCGTATCTGCTGCGCCGCGAGGGGTACGAGGTGGAGATCGCCGAGGACGGTCCCGGTGCGATGGCGGCGTTCCGGGAGCGCGGTGCCGACATCGTGCTGCTGGACCTGATGCTGCCGGGGATGCCCGGCACCGAGGTGTGTCGTCAGATCCGGTCGACGTCGGCCATCCCGATCATCATGCTGACCGCGAAGGACTCCGAGGTCGACATCGTGGTGGGGCTCGAACTGGGCGCCGACGACTACATCACCAAGCCGTACTCGTCGCGGGAGCTGCTGGCCAGGATGCGGGCCGTTCTGCGTCGGGTCGTCCAGGCCGAGGGCGAGCTCGACGAGAGGGTGCTCGAGGGCGGACGCGTGTCGCTCGACATCGATCGCCACACGGTGTCGGTCGCGGGGGAGCAGATCAACATGCCGCTGAAGGAGTTCGAGCTCCTCGAGGTCCTGATGCGCAACTCCGGGCGCGTGCTCACGCGGGGGCAGCTGATCGACCGCGTGTGGGGGAGCGACTACTTCGGTGACACGAAGACGCTCGACGTGCACATCAAGCGGATCCGGTCCCGCATCGAGGAGAACCCGAGCGAGCCCGTGATGCTCGTGACCGTGCGCGGTCTCGGCTACCGCTTCGAGGGCTGACGACGGGGGACGCGAAGAGGCCGGCACCCGTGGGTGCCGGCCTCGTGTGTTCGTGCGGTGTCAGTCGCCCTCGGGGGCGAGGTCCGAGTAGTAGGGGAGGGTGCCGTCGAGCACGGGCACCGCGGTCGTGACGCCGGCCGAGTCGCCGGACTGGAAGTGGATGTCGACCGTGGCGCCGGGCTTCGTGTCGAGCCCGACGATGCGCAGCGGCTCCTCGTCGGAGCCGAGGCTGATGGTCTGGCCGGCGGAGACGGTGACCGTGAACGGGTCGACGCCCTCCAGGGTGATGGTGAGGGTGGCGCGGTCCTGCGTCGGGTTGACGATCGCGCCGACGAAGTTGCCGACGGAGCCGTCTTCGTTCGCGATGACCAGGGCGTTCCGCACGTCGATCGGGCCGTCCTTGTCGGAGACGTTCACGCCGTCGGAGGCCGCGTACTCGATCTTGGTCGACTGCGGCGTGATGAACGTGCACCCGGTCGCGCCGAGCAGAACGAGGGCGCTGATGGCGGCAGACGCGACAAGGCGCGATTTCACGGGTCCTCCTGAGGTCCGGCGGGATATCCGTACCCATTCTATGGGTATGTGTCAGCGGGGCGTGGACGAGGAAGCGCGAACCTTAGCGCATATCCCCTGTGGTATCCTTGAGGTTGCCGAAAGGACATGTTTTTATGCTTTTTGAGGTTGGCGAGACCGTCGTCTATCCGCACCATGGCGCTGCGACCATCATCGAGGTCAAGGAACGCGTCATCAAGGGCGAGACGAAGAAGTACCTGAAGCTCAACGTCACGCAGGGCGATCTCATCATCGAGGTCCCGGCCGAGAATGTCGACCTGGTCGGCGTCCGCGACGTGATCGGCAAGGAGGGCCTCGATCACGTGTTCGAGGTGCTGCGCGCTCCCTTCACGGAGGAGCCCACCAACTGGTCCCGTCGCTACAAGGCGAACCTGGAGAAGCTCGCCTCCGGCGATGTCATCAAGGTGAGCGAGGTCGTGCGCGACCTGTGGCGTCGCGACCAGGACCGCGGGCTTTCCGCCGGCGAGAAGCGGATGCTGGCGAAGGCTCGTCAGATCCTCATCTCGGAGCTGGCGCTGGCAGAGAAGATCGACGAGGACAAGGCGGGCACCCTGCTCGACGAGGTCCTCGCCTCCTGACTTCTTCACGACGAAAGGCGGGTGCTGCGGCACCCGCCTTTCGTCGTCTCCGCCGGTAACGTGAAGGCGTGAGCATCGTTCCCGTCCCGCACACCGCGATCATCATCGTCGCCGCCGGCTCCGGCACCCGACTGGAGGCGCGCGCCCCGAAGGCGTTCGTCGGCATCGACAACCGCACGATCCTGCGCCACGCCCTCGACGGGGTGTTCGCGGCGCAGCCCCTGCAGGTCATCGTGGTCGCGCCCGCCGGGCACGAGGGCGATGCGCAGACCGAGCTTCTCGCCGCCGCGGGCGACCGCGCCGATCTCGGCCGCGTGGTCACGGGAGGCGCCACCCGACAGGAATCCGTCGCCGCGGGGTTGGCGGCCCTCTGGGGAGACGTGACGACGGTGCTCGTCCACGATGCGGCGCGGGCGCTCACCCCACCGTCCGTCATCGATGCGGTCGCCGCGGCCGTCACGGCGCAGGCGGCCGCGCTTCCGGTGCTTCCCGTCGTCGACACCCTCAAGCGGGTGGACGGTGGCGTCGTGACCGGCACCGTCGACCGCTCCGAGCTCGCCGCGGCGCAGACGCCGCAGGGCTTCCCGCGCGACGCGCTCGAGGCGGCGTACGCGCGTGCCGCCGAGGAGGGCGCGGAGTACACGGACGACGCGGCGCTGTTCGCCGCGGCCGGTCACACGGTCCGCCTCGTCCCTGGTTCGGAGCGATCGTTCAAGATCACCACTCCCGACGACCTCGAGCGTGCCAGGGCTCTCCTCGCGACGGCGCCCCCGAGCACGGGTGCGCGGCGAGACCGCGGCGCAGGCGCTCTACCGCGCGTGGGCATCGGAACCGACGTGCACGCGTTCGGCGGCGAGGGCGACCTGTGGCTCGCCGGGCTGGAGTGGCCGGGCGAACAGCCGCTGTCGGGTCATTCCGACGGCGACGCGGTCGCGCACGCCATTGTCGACGCTCTGCTCGGCGCGGCGGGGCTGGGTGACATCGGCACCCACTTCGGCACGGCGCATCCGGAGTATGCGGGCGCGCACGCCGACGTGTTCCTGTCGGCGACGCGGCGGCTGCTCGCCGAAGCCGGCTTCTCGATCGGGAACGTCTCCGTGCAGTTCCAGGGCAACCGTCCGCGATTCAGCGCCCGCCGTGTCGAGGCGGAGCGCGCGCTGTCCGCGGCGCTCGGGGGCGCTCCCGTGTCGGTCACTGCGACGACGACCGACGCCCTGGGCTTCTCCGGCCGCGGAGAAGGCATCGCGGTCACGGCCGTCGCACTCGTGGTGCCGGTGGACGGCCCGCACCGCTGAGCCGAGCGCATCCGCGACACGATCAGGAGCGCCGCGCGCCCGCCGAGTAGGCTTGACCGGTGACCCTCCGCCTCTACGACACCCGCGCACAGCTGCTGCGCGACTTCGTGCCTCTCGACTCCGAGAACATCACGATGTACGTGTGCGGACCGACGGTACAGTCCGGACCCCACATCGGTCACGTCAGGGCCGCGCTGAGCTTCGACCTGCTGCGCCGGTGGCTCGAGCACCGCTACGGTCGCGTCACGTTCGTGCGCAACGTCACCGACATCGACGACAAGGTGCTGCAGAACGCCACACCGGAGGAGCCGTGGTGGGCGCTGGCGTATCGGATGGAGCAGGAGTTCACCGCGGCGTATGCGGGCATCGGCATCCTGCCGCCCACCTACGAGCCCCGTGCCACCGCCTCGGTGCCGCAGATGCAGGAGCTGATCACGCGCCTCATCGACCGCGGCCACGCCTATCCCGCGCCCGACGGCTCCGGCGACGTCTACTTCGACGTGCGGTCGTGGGCGCAGTACGGCGCGCTCACGCATCAGTCGGTCGACGCGATGGAGGCGGCGGAGGATGCGGACCCCCGGGGCAAGCGCAATCCGCAGGACTTCGCGCTCTGGAAGGCGTCGAAGCCGGATGAGCCGGCCGACGCCACGTGGCGTTCGCCGTGGGGTCTCGGGCGACCGGGATGGCACATCGAGTGCTCGGCGATGTCGAAGCGCTACCTCGGCGACGAGTTCGACATCCACGGCGGCGGGCTCGACCTCCGCTTCCCTCACCATGAGAACGAGCTCGCGCAGTCGACGGCAGCGGGGGACGGCTTCGCGCGGTACTGGGTGCACAACGGCCTGGTGACGGTGGACGGGCAGAAGATGTCGAAGTCGCTCGGCAACTTCACGCTCGCCCGTGACGTGCTCGACGCGCACGACCCGCTGGTGGTGCGCTATGCGCTCGCTGCCGCGCACTACCGCTCGAGCCTCGACCTGTCGGAGTCCTCGTGGGCGGAGGCGGAGGCGGCCCTGGGCCGCATCCGCTCCTTCCTGGAACGGGCGGCGCGTGTCGCGGAGGTGGACGCCGCCGAGAGTCGCGAAGACCTGCCGTCGGCCTTCGTCGCTGCGATGGACGACGATCTCGGCGTTCCCCAGGCGCTCGCGGTCGTGCATGAGACCGTGCGGGCGGGAAACTCCGCGCTCGACGCGGGAGACCGCGACGCAGCCGCGCAGGCGGCGCGCGCGGTGTCGGCGATGACGTCGGTGCTCGGTCTCCGACCGAGCGACGCCACGGCCGCGGGCGACGCCCGGGCGGCCGCACTGGACGCGCTGGTGCAGGAGATGATCACGCAGCGTGCGCAGGCGCGGGCGGACAAGGATTGGGCGGCGGCGGATCGCATCCGTGATGCGATCGCTGCCGCAGGAATCACGCTGGAGGACACTCCGGCCGGAACTCATTGGAGCATCGATGACTAAGCCAGGGCGCCCCGGCGCGAGCAAGGGCAAGAAGAAGGGCCCCACGAAGGGCACCGGTGGTCTCGGGCGCAAGGCGCTCGAGGGCCGCGGTCCCACCCCGAAGGCGGAGGACCGCGCATGGCACCCGGCCGGGAAGCGCAAGGCCGCGGCCGAGCGCTACGCCGCGGCGGGCGGTAAGGGCAAGCCCGGCGGGCGCCCGTCGGGTGGCAGCCCCAACCGCACGGCCCGTGCCAAGGACAACACCACCGACACCGAGACGGTGACCGGCCGCAACTCGGTGCTGGAGGCGCTGCGGGCCAAGATCCCGGCGTCGGCGATGTACATCGCGCAGCGTGTCGAGATGGACGATCGCGTCAAGGAGATGCTGTCGATCGCGACTCACCGCGACATCCCGGTGCTGGAGGTCACGCGCCAGGAGCTCGACCGCATGGCGGGTTTCGACGGCGTGCACCAGGGCGTCGCGCTGAAGGTGCCGCCGTACGAGTACGCGCACCCGCAGGATCTGCTCGAGCAGGTCATCGACCGCGGGGAGACGCCGCTGTTCGTGGCGCTCGACGGTGTGACCGACCCGCGCAACCTCGGCGCGATCATCCGCTCGACGGCGGCGTTCGGCGGCCACGGCATCATCCTGCCGCAGCGCCGTTCCGCCGGTGTCAACTCGGCGGCGTGGAAGACCAGTGCCGGTGCCGCCGCGCGCATCCCCGTCGCCCTCGCGACGAACCTCACCACGCAGCTCAAGGAGTTCAAGAAGCAGGGCATGTTCGTGCTGGGGCTCGACGGCGATGGTGACGTGTCGCTGCCCGAGCTGCAGCTTGCGGATCGACCGGTCTTAATCGTCGTCGGCTCCGAGGGCAAGGGCCTGTCCCGTCTGGTGACCGAGACCTGCGACCAGATCGTCTCCATCCCCATCTCGGCGGCGACGGAGTCGCTGAACGCCGGGATCGCCGCGTCGGTCGCCCTGTACCAGGTGGCGACCGTCCGCGCGGCGGACTGACCGCACGAGAAAGGCAGAGCATGGCGCGCATCATCGTCCTCGGAGGAACCGGTTACGCCGGACGGCACATCGTGTCGGAGGCGGTGAGCCGCGATCATGCGGTCGTCGCGATCTCCCGCACGACGCCGTCCGACCCGGTCGCCGGCGCCGCGTACGTGCAGGGGTCCGCCCTCGACGCGGCGTCGCTGCGGGAGGCTTTCGCGGGTGCGGATGCCGTGGTGTCCGCGCTGTCGCCCCGCGGTGACATGGAGGATCGGGTGCTCGAGGCCCTCACGAACGTCATCGACCTCCTGGACGGCACCGAAACACGGCTCGGTGTGGTCGGCGGTGCCGGCGGCAGCCTGGTCGCTCCGGAGGGGCCGAGGCTCTTCGACCTCGACTTCCCGGAGGAGTACAAGCACGAGGCACAGGTCGGCATCGACTCGCTCGCGCTGCTCGAGGACTCCGATCCCGCGCTGGACTGGTTCTTCGTGCACCCCGCCGAGGTCTTCGGCCCCTGGGCCGAGGGGGAGCGGACGGGTCGCTACCGCGACGGCGGCGACGTGCTGGTGCGCGACGAGGAGGGGAAGTCGTACATCTCCGGCGCGGACTTCGCCGTGGCCGTCGTGGACGAGATCGAGCAGGGCAACCACCACCGCGAGCGGTTCACGGTCGGCTACTGAGGGCGGCGTTCAGACGAGGTCGCGCCAGTCGACCTCGTCCTCGTCATCGGCGAGCGAGAGCGTGCCGGTGATCACCGGGAGGCTCATGGTCTCGGTCGGCGGTCCCATGATGGTCGCTTCGTCGCGGCGGTGGCGCAGCACGTCGTTGATGTAGCTGGTCAGGACTTCCGCGAGGGGGATCGAGCGGCCCTGCGCCTGCGACAGGTACCAGCGGTGCTCCAACACCTGGTGGAACACCTCGGCGGGCTCCAGCTTGGCGCGCAGGTCGTAGGGGATGGCGCGGACGACGGGCTCGAACACGCGCGTGAGCCACTCATGCGCGTACATCTCCTCGTCCGCCCACTGCTTGGTCGAGCGGGCACGGAACTCGTCGAGGTCGTTGAGCAGGCGTCTCGCCTGGTTCTCCTCCACGTCGAGTCCCGTCAGCCGGATGAGGCGGCGCTGGTGGTGGCCGGCATCCACCACCTTCGGCTGGATCTCGACCACCGTCCCGTCGGCGGTCGTCGACATGGACATCTCGTCGATGTCGAAGCCGAGCGCGTTGAGGCGTTCGACGCGCTCGGTGATGCGCCAGGTCTCGGCCGCCGAGAACGACTCCTGCGCCGTGAGCTCCGCCCAGAGCGAGCGGTAGGAGGACACGATGCCGTCGGCGATCGCGACCGCATCCACGCCGTGCTCGAGCCGCCCGCCCGCGGCAAGGTCCATGATCTCGCCCGCGATGTTCGTCCTGGCGAGGTCGAGGTCGTATGCGCGCTGGCCGTCCGTCAGGCCCTCCTCGTGCAGCTCACCGGTCTCCGCGTCGACGAGGTAGGCCGCGAAGGCGCCGGCGTCGCGGCGGAAGAGAGTGTTCGACAGCGACACGTCGCCCCAGTAGAAGCCGACGTTGTGGAGTCGTACGAGGAGCAGGGCGAGCGCGTCGACGAGTCGCGTGGCGGTGTCAGGGCGGAGCACGCGCGTGAACAGGGCGCGGTAGGGCATGGAGAAGCGGAGGTGCGAGGTGACGAGCGCCGCGGGGAGGGGCTCGCCGGCGGCATCGGTGCGCCCGGCGATCACGGCGACCCTGGCGACGCAGGGGACGTCGAGGCGGGCGAGGTTGCCGAGCATGTCGTACTCGCGCTGCGCCATCGCGGCGGTGGTCTCCTTGACGGCGACGACCCGACCGGAGAGGTCCGCGAAGCGCACGAGATGCCGGGACAGCCCCTTCGGCAGCGACACGATGTGCTCGGACGGCCACTTGGCGAGGCTGGTCGACCAGGGCAGCGCGAGGAGCCCCGGGTCGACGGTGCTGGCGGTGATGCGCAGCGACTCCTGCATGGATGCTCCTGAGGGGAAACGAGCGCGGCGCGGGCGACCGAAGTCAGCCCGCGCCGCGGATGGTGTGTCCGATCAGGCGGAGACGACCGGCTTGTCGTTCAGGCGGTCGCCCGTCTCCTGGTCGAAGGCGTGCACGTGACCGGCGTTGGCCGCGAGGGTCACGGTCTCGCCGGCGTTCGGGTGGTTGCGGCCGTCCACGCGGGCCACGAGGTCGGCGCGCTTGCCGTTGATCTCGGTGTGGCCGTAGAGGTAGCCGTCGGCGCCGAGCTCCTCGACGAGGTCGACGACGACCGACAGGCCCTTGCCGTCGGCCGGACCCACGGTGATGTCTTCGGGGCGGACGCCGACCGTGACCTGCGAGCCGTTGGCGCGGCCGACCGTGTCGCGGTCGAGCGGGACGACCTCGGTGCCGAAGCGCACGCCGCCGTCGGCGAGGTCCGCAGCGAACAGGTTCATGGCGGGGGAGCCGATGAAGCCGGCGACGAAGACATTGTTCGGCTTCTCATACAGGTCGCGCGGCGAGCCGACCTGCTGCAGCAGACCGTCCTTCAGCACGGCGATCCGGTCGCCCATCGTGAGCGCCTCGGTCTGGTCGTGCGTGACGTAGACCGTGGTGACGCCGAGACGGCGCTGCAGCGACGCGATCTGCGTACGGGTCTGCACGCGGAGCTTGGCGTCGAGGTTCGACAGCGGCTCGTCCATGAGGAACACCTGCGGCTGACGGACGATGGCGCGGCCCATCGCGACGCGCTGACGCTGACCACCCGACAGGGCCTTCGGCTTGCGGGTCAGGTACTGCTCGAGGTCGAGGAGCTTGGCGGCCTCCAGGACACGGGCGGCGCGCTCCTCCTTGCCGACGCCGGCGATCTTGAGCGCGAAGCCCATGTTCTCGGCGACCGTCATGTGGGGGTACAGGGCGTAGTTCTGGAAGACCATCGCGATGTCGCGGTCCTTCGGCGGCACGTCGGTGACGTCGCGGTCACCGATCAGGATGCGGCCGGAGTTGACCTCTTCGAGGCCGGCGAGCATGCGGAGCGAGGTGGACTTACCACAACCGGAAGGGCCGACGAGGACGAGGAATTCACCGTCGCCCACCTCGAGGTTGAGCTTGTCGACGGCCGGACGGGTTCCGCCGGGGTAGAGGCGGGTGGCCTCGTCGAAAGTCACAGATGCCATCGTGTTTCTCCTTCACCGGCAGGTACGTGCCGGACGATCCGTAGTGAATGAAGCGGCGGAGTGACCCGCCGTGACCCGCCATCGGGTCGGGTTCAGTATGGCACGATCGGCCGTACCTGGGTATTTCTCAGCCTCACTGACTAGCATCGAATCCGGCCGCGTTCTGCGGCGATCGTCGCCGGGCGACGGTCGGGGCCAACCCGGACCCCCCGAGACTCAAGAGGAACGATGTCGAGCGACGAAACGCCGAACGTCCCCGCACCTCGCAATTCCCGCGAGGTCGTGCGGGAGAAGGCCCAGAAGGTGCACGCCCAGCAGTCGAGGGCCCGCCTGATGAGACGGATCATCATCGGCGCGGTCGCGGTGATCGCCGTCGGGGCCATCGGCACCGCGGTGACCATGGCCGTGACGTCGCAGGTATCCAAGCCTCAGCTCAGCCCGAGCGGCATGGAGTCGGACGGCGTCGTGGTGACCGACATCTCGTCGATGGCCACCTCCGCCGAAGCCCCCGCCACGCCGACGCCCACGCCGTCCGAGGCCGGTGCCTCCGCTTCTCCCACGCCGGATCCGACCGCGTCTCAGGCTGTGGACGTGCACGTCTACGTCGACTATCTGTCGCCCGATGCGGGGAAGTTCGAGCGCGCGAACGCGCGACTGCTCGCGCAGTGGATCGAGGACGGCGCGGCGACAGTGAGCTATCACCCCGTCGCGCTGCTGACGGCCAGCTCCAACGGCACGAAGTACTCGCTGCGCTCGGCCGCAGCTGCGGCGTGCGTCGCGACGCACTCGCCCGACCAGTTCTACGCGTTCAATCACGACCTGCTCGACGATCAGCCCGAGGTCGGCAGCGACGGTCTCTCCGATCAGGAGCTGGCGAACCTCGCTGGAGCGGTCGGCGTCGACAACGGGAAGGTCGTCCGCAAGTGCATCGAGGAGGGCGACTTCGTGAACTGGGCGAAGGAAGCGACCACGCGGGCGCTCAAGGGTCCGCTCGCCGGTTCCGACGACCTGGTCCTCACCGCCGCGCCGATGATCGTCGTGAACGGCGAGGCCTATGTGGGGGCGCTCGACGACCCGCAGGAGCTGTCCACGTTCGTGATGTCGGTGGCGAGCGAGGCGTACTACGAGTCCACCTCGACCCCCACTCCGACGCCGTCGGCCACGTCGACGCCCGCGCCGTAATCGAGCGGCGCCTCCGCCATCGCTAAGCTGATGGCACCCGCCGACTTGGCGCAATTGGTAGCGCACCGTACTTGTAATACGGGGGTTACGGGTTCGAGTCCCGTAGTCGGCTCTTAGATCCCTTGCGAGAGTAGGGAACTAGCATTCAGCACGTCGACGTCGTCGCCGATGCTCCAGCGGAAACCCAGCGGAAACGCTTCCGCGGGGCAAGCGCTATGCTCGCGTGCATGACCGAGTCAATCGATCCCGCCGCGGCGTCCGAGGACACCACACAGGCCACGACGACGAGGGGCAGCAAGCGCCCCTTCGCTCTGTGGCTCGCGATCGGGATTGCAGCGGTGGTCATCGTCAGCGTGGCAATCGTTGTCCCGATCACGATCGCGAATGCTGAAGCCGCGGAGAAGGCCGCGGCAGAGCAGGCAGCTGCTGACGCAGAGTACGAGCGACTCGCGACGTTCGCCAAAGCGTTCAACGCATGCGACGTGCGCTCCAGCGAGTACGTGGAGATTCTCGACCGCGGAGAGGCGGTTTCGTTCAACGCTGTCGGAAAGCTCTACGGTCCCTCCATCGACGACCTCTACTGCGTGCTCGGCGAAGTCGATGCTCCCTCGACACTCGAAGCGAAGATCGGCGCAACTCGAGCTCTCGACGGCGTCCAGACGGATGAGTGGTCCGGCTACGAGATCGAGTGGCGGTACCACCCCGACGACGGCGCGACCGTTCTTATCGAGCACGCGAAGTAGGCGCCCCCTCCCCGGGGGACGGAGAGGGGGCGCGAGTCGAGCGACCACCCCGCCAAGGGCTGCGCCAGGCCACTCTAGGACCCATTGTGCGTCGCGCCGCGGTGGAGCTGAAGCGCCTTCGAAGCGTCTCACCAGGGTGAGTTCAGTCGTGCCCCGTCCATTCCGGTCGGCGCGTCAGCATCAATCCGCTCACTCCGCCTCAGCCGCCGCGCGACTGGCAGCCTCCCTCGGGCTCAGACCACGTTCGAAGGCCCCCAGATAGTCCCAACGCACGAGCCGGTCGGACCGCAACCCGGTCAGCCGGTGCAGCTCGTCATCGGTCGCGGCCATCCATTCCCGCCATCGGCTCCGCTCACTCATGCTGGGAACCTACCGCGTCTGGATGCTCGGGCGGAGGACACGGCGGCTGCCAGGGACTTCCGCAGCCGCGCATCGCTCCGATCTCCTCGACGCGACCGCTATCCCTAGTCACGAGGCAATCCACCAGGTGGGAGCAATACCGCGCACGATCGATCCCGGAGTGCAACCCCCGGTCGCACCTGGGACCACGCAGCTAGCCTTGAAAGTGCGAGCGGACAGCGCGCACCGACATTGGGGTGACCATGACGCAGAGCACGACGATCAGGTTCGACGACGAGTCCTATCCGCTTCCGCCAGGCAGCGACCTGACGAACCTCATGGAACGAATCGAGGCCGCCGCGCGCAGCGACGCCGCCGCGGCGTTCGTAACGTTCGCGACCGCAGGGAGCTTGGTCAGTGTGCTCATTGCCTCCCGTACCAGGGTCACGGTCTGCGTCGACCAGTCCATCGAGGCATCGGCAGCGGCGGGGAGGTTGCCCGACGACTGGGCGGACTGGAATCTGTAGCTCTACGGCTCGCGACGCTTCACAGACGTACGTCTTCACAGGGGAAGCGATCATTATGGGCTTCACTAACGCGGACACCCGATTTGATCCTTGGCCCTCCGAGGCCGTAGCAACCGTGAGTTCTCCTCATGGGGACCGGCGGCCACCACGGGGGAACGGTGGCCGCCGGCAACCGAAACGGAAACTGGGGAATCCCGCTCGGATCGGCGACGCTACACCTGCAGCCATCTGATTCCCGGGGCCTTGATAGATTCCCCGACATCGAGTACACGCAACTCTGTAACCGAGACGCGACAGACTGACAACCCCCGCGAAGTCCTCCTCGCGAACCCTATGGTCGATCGTCGGGAGGGGACCGTCGGTCTGCCGCTGGAGGGCAGCAGCGGGCTGGCGTTCGCCGTCTCGCGGCTGGGGGGCCAGTTGCGGGACGGCGATTCCACCCCCGAGCAGAGATGCGGTGGCGAACGTTCGGCTTCGCTCGTGTCCGCACGGCGACGTAGAATCGAGGCCTCGGCCGGAGGAAGGACACCACCGGCCATGGGGAACCCTGGGGCAAGACTCTCCGCCTACCGCGACTGGCAGTCGCAGCAGCAATCCGTCATCGACGCCGCCAAGCACGGGCCCCTGCAGTCGCTCACCCCGCGCGAGCTCGACGTGCGCGAGCAGCCGATGACGATCTACCCGCAACCGCGCCGCGTGCAAGCCTGGGTGCGGTTCGGACCCGAAGCGCTCCGAGTCGACGCGAAGCTCGTGCGCTCAACGCCCCTCGCCGCCGGCATCGAGTTCCGCGCCGGAGAGCACACCTATCGCTGCTGGGTATGGGGCAACGCCGTTCAGCTCGACGACGACACCACCTAGAGTGATGCCTGTAGACAAGCTGAACGATTGGGCGGACTGGAGCCTGTAGATAGGGAGTTACACAGGAGAAGGGCTCTCGCGCGGCGGGCGAATCGC
>NZ_SSDO01000397.1:0-9603 GCF_004794395.1 Microbacterium sp. K41
CCCGCGGAGCGGCTGGCGGACGCCGCGACGCGAGTACTGGCCCTGCGGATGCAGCTCGCGGGATCCACCGCGACCTGGGGAGTCTGCGACACCTGCACCCCGGCCGGCTGAGGCGGAAGCGACGGCTCAGGCGACGGCGCGTGCGTCCGAGCCGAGCCAGGCGCGGAGCAGAGCCGCGCGCAGCACCGCCCCCCGCTCCGCGAAGCCGCGCTGTCGTCGCACGTACTCGGCCTTGCCCTCCGGCGTCTCGATGCGCACGGGCTCCACGTCCCAGGCGGCCAGGTCGTAGGGAGCGGCCTGCATGTCCAGCAGGCGGATGTCCCTCGCCAGCTCATAGGTGTCGAGCAGCAGCTCACCGGGCACGAGCGGCCCGAGCTTCATGGCCCAGCGGTACAGGTCCATGCCGGCGTGCAGGCACCCCGGCTGCTCGACCTGGGGCTGCCCGTCCCTGCTGAGCGTCGTCCGGTTGCGTGGCACGGCCTCCGGGGTGAAGAACCGGAACGCGTCGAAGTGGGTGCACCGCAGGTCGTGCGACTCCACGACCGCATCGGTGCCGTCCTTCCCGAGGCGCAGCGGCACGGGGTGACGGTGCTCGTCCGCGCGATACACCATCGCCCACTCGTGGAGTCCGAAGCAGCCGAACTGACCGGGCCGCGAGGCCGTGCGACGCAGCATGCGCTCGACCAGCGCGGCCAGCTCGGGCTTCTCGGCCGCGTACCGGTCGGCATCGGGAACCACCGCGTCGGAGGTCGCGCCGGGGGAGTACCAGCGCCACCCGGCACGCTCGGCGGCGTCACGCAGCTCGACCCCCGCACCGGGGTGCCAGCGCCGCAGCTGCGCGGGCTTGTAGGCGTAATAGGTGTGGAGGAAGTCCCACACCGGGTGCTTCTCGCCGCGGGACAGGCGGGCACGGTGGTCGGCGGTCAGCGTGTCGGCACGCTCCCGATGCGCCTGCTCCCGCGGGAGCCACTCCTCGCGCGACAGGGCCATGTCAGTGCAGGATGCCCACGTCGCCGAGCTGGTCGCGCAGACCGGCACCGTCTTCGGCGCTGACCCACGGGGCGGCGTCCGCCTCGTGCGACTCCATCTCGGCGCGCCCACCGGCGAGCACGGCCTCGGCGGGAAGGAGGCG
This sequence comes from Microbacterium sp. K41, assembly GCF_004794395.1. Taxonomy (NCBI): domain Bacteria; kingdom Bacillati; phylum Actinomycetota; class Actinomycetes; order Micrococcales; family Microbacteriaceae; genus Microbacterium; species Microbacterium sp. K41. The sequence goes on from NZ_SSDO01000397.1 coordinate 1,133, forward strand.
CCGGATGGCCACACCGGCCACGGAGTCGGGGTGCTCTTCCTGGAACTGCGTGTAGATGGCCTCGTCGTGCTGGCCGTCGTCGCCGATCAGCAGCCACTTCACCTCGGGGAATTCGGTGGCCAGGCGGCGCAGGTTCGTGAGCTTGTGCTCGCGGCCGCTGCGGAACCAGCGGTCGTGCGTCGGGCCCCAGTCGGTCAGCAGCAGCGACCCTGCGGGGAACAGGTGCCGCCCGAGGAACCGGGAGAGCGTGGGTGCGACGTTCCAGGCGCCCGTGGACAGGTACACCATGGGCGCGCCGGGGTGCTGGCGCAGGAGCTGGTCCAGCAGCACCGCCATGCCCGGGACCGGGATGCGGGCGTGCTCATCCACGACGAAGGAGTTCCAGAAGGCGATGAACGGGCGGGGGAGCGCCGTGACCATCACCGTGTCGTCCACATCGGACACGACCCCGAACCGGGTGTCCGCCGCGACGATGAACGCCCGCGCCTCGATCGGCTCCTGCCCCTCGACCGTGACCGTGAAGGTCTGCCACCCGGGCTCCAGGTCGGCGCGGATCACGGCGTCGATCACACCACCGCGGTCGGCGACGACCTGGTGAGTGCTGTCGCCCACGTGCACGCTGACCGACGCGAACCCGACCGGGATGCCGACGAAGCTGCGCCAGCCGCGGATGCTCGCCGGCTCGCCGTCCCGGTTGCTGCGCTGCGGCGGCACGATGAGCACCCGCCCCAGCACGCGCACCCACCCGGGACCCCCGTAGCCGGGGAACGGGAGGATCGTGGCGCTGCGGCCGCGTCGGCGCGCTCGCCCCTCGCGCCACACGTGGAGGCGGTGCTCGAGCCGTGCGAACCAGTGGATCCTGGGCGCCGGGGGTGGGGAAGCCATTGCCTCAGTCTTTCACGTCGGCGTCCGTGCCCGCCTCCGGCGCCTCCAGATGCCGCGCTTCCAGCCGCTGCAGCAGCTTCTTGCCCAGATACGCCAGGAGCAGGAAGAGCGCGATGGCGCCGACGAAGATGTAGCTCGCGTAGTGCACCCGGTCGACGAGGTCGCGGAAGCTTCCCGCCGCGAGCGAGGTCACGCTCACGTAGGCCGTGGCCCAGATGATGCAGGCGGGCGTCGTCCACGCCAGGAAGCGGCGGTACGGGTACTCGCTCATCCCGACGGTCAGCGGCACCAGGGAGTGCAGCACCGGAAGGAAGCGGGAGAGGAAGATGGCGATGCCGCCGCGGCGGGCCAGGTAGTTCTCTGCGCGCACCCAGTTCTGCTCGCCGATGCGGCGCCCCAGCCACGACGAGCGGATGTGGGGACCGAGCCACCGGCCGAGCCCGAAGCCGATGCTCTCGCCGATCAGGGCGCCGACCACGACGGTCACGCCCATCGCCACACCCTCCCAGGGGGTCGCGATCCCCATGGAGGCGATGATCACGATCGTGTCGCCGGGGACGATGAGCCCGATCAGGATGCTCGTCTCCAGCATGACCGCGAGTCCGGCGACCAGCGTGCGCGTGACCGGATCGATCGACTGCACGGTGTCGAGGAGCCAGAGCAGGAGGTCGTCCACCCCCTGAGAATATCGGGCGTCGCCGCACCTAGGCTGGGAAGGTGCGCGCGCACCTGAGCCCCCGACCCCTGCCGATCTGGGCGGACCCCGAGCGGCTGTTCCGCGTGCTCGCCGCCAGGGCGGGTGACGTGTTCTGGCTGGACGCGGGGGAGGGAGCCGCGGAGGGGTGGAGTCTGCTGGGGGTCGGCGTGCCGTCGCCGAGACCCGACGATGTGTGGCTGGACGGCCGCGTCTCCGAGCCCGGGCTCCCCCCGTTCCTCGGCGGATGGGTCGGCTGGTGCACGTACGAGGGCGGTGCCGCGGCCGCCGGTGCCCCGGTGTCCGCGGACGACCCGGTGCCCGACGGCTGGATGCGGGTGACCCACGCGATCGCCTGGGACCATGCGCGCCATGCCCTGTGGGCGCTCGACCCCGCCGGGCCGGACGTCGACCCCTGGGCGGACGAGCTCCTCGTCGCGGCGGTCGACCCCACTCCCGCGCGGCCGGATCCGACACCGGGGGCCACCGTGGCCCGGCACGCCCCCGCGGAGTACGCCGAGCTCATCGAGCGGTGCCGCGCCCTGATCCGCGCGGGCGTCGCGTATCAGCTCTGCCTCACCACGCGCTTCACCGTGCCGGGGACGCACGACCCGGTCGAGGTGTACCGGCGGCTGCGGGCGGCGACCCCGGCGCACCACGGGGGCTTCGTGCGCATCGGCGGGCGCGCGCTGCTGAGCGCCAGTCCGGAGCAGTTCCTCCACGCGGCGGGCGGAGTAGTGCGCACGCGGCCGATCAAGGGCACCCGGCCGCGCAGCACCGACCCCCACACGGATGCCGCGCTCGCCGCCGAGCTCGCCGGCGACCCGAAGGAGCGCGCGGAGAACGTGATGATCGTCGATCTCATGCGCAACGACCTGTCGCGCGTGTGCGTGCCCGGCACGATCCGCGTCGACGGGCTGTGGGTCGTGGAGAGCTACCCGGCCGTGCACCAGCTCGTGAGCACGGTGAGCGGCACCCTGGCGGACGGCGTCACGGTCGGCGCGCTGCTCGCGGCCGCGTTCCCCGCCGGCAGCATGACCGGGGCGCCGAAGCTGTCGGCGATGACGCGGCTGCACGAGCTGGAGAGCGGCCCCCGGGGGGTGTACGCCGGCTGCTTCGGCTACGTGGGCGTGGACGGCGCGGTCGACCTCGCGATGGTGATCCGCAGCATCGTGATCGCGGGGGACGAGGCCGTGGTCGGAGCGGGCGGCGGGATCACGTGGGGCTCGGTGCCGGCGGCCGAGGTCGCCGAGGTCGCGACCAAGGCGAGGGCTCCGCTCGCGGCGCTGGGCGCGGAGCCGCCCTGGCCGTGGGGTTCCGATATCCTGAACTGATCCCGCAATTCCCCTCAGATTGGTCGTGCGTTCGTTGTCCGAGAACCTGTCCACCGCTCCCGTCGACGAGGAGATGCCCTCGGCGCACGCCATCCAGGCCAAGTGGCAGAAGTACTGGGCGGAGCACGAGACGTTCCTTACCGGCGGCGACGGCGACACCCGCCCGCGGCGCTACGTCCTGGCGATGTTCCCGTACCCCTCGGGCGACCTGCACATGGGGCACGCGGAGAACTACCTCTACTCCGACATCGTGGCGCGGTTCTGGCGTCACCGCGGGCACAACGTGCTCAACCCGATCGGCTGGGACTCGTTCGGCCTGCCCGCCGAGAACGCGGCGATCCGCCAGGGCGCGGACCCGCGCGAGTGGACCTATCAGAACATCGCGCAGCAGAAGGTCGGCTTCGAGCAGTACGGCGTCTCGTTCGACTGGAGCCGCGTCCTGCACACGTCCGACCCGGAGTACTACCGCTGGAACCAGTGGCTGTTCCTGAAGATGTACGAGCGCGGCCTGGCGTACCGCAAGAAGAGCCCGGTCAACTGGTGCCCGAACGACCAGACGGTGCTGGCGAACGAGCAGGTCGTCGACGGTCGCTGCGAGCGCTGCGGCTACGAGGTCGTGAAGAAGAAGCTCACCCAGTGGTATTTCCGCATCACCGACTACGCGGATCGGCTGCTCGACGACCTGAATCAGCTCGAGGGTTTCTGGCCGCACAAGGTGCTGCAGATGCAGCGCAACTGGATCGGCCGCTCGGTCGGCGCCGACGTGGACTTCCGCATCGAGGGCCGTGACGAGCCGGTGACGGTGTTCTCCACGCGCCCCGACACCCTGCACGGTGCGACGTTCTTCGTGGTGGCGCCCGACTCCGATCTCGCCGCTGAGCTGGCCGCCGAGGCTCCCGTCGAGGTGCGCCAGCGGTTCCAGGACTATCTGGAGCAGGTGCAGAAGGAGTCCGACATCGATCGGCAGTCCACGGATCGCCCCAAGACGGGCGTGTTCCTGGAGCGCTACGCGATCAACCCCGTGAACGGCGAGAAGCTGCCGGTGTGGGCCGCCGACTACGTGCTGGCCGACTACGGCCACGGCGCCGTGATGGCGGTTCCCGCGCACGACCAGCGCGACCTCGACTTCGCCCGCGCCTTCGACCTGCCGGTCAAGGTCGTGGTCGACACGACCGCGCCGATCACGGGGGCCATGCCGGTGATCGAGGTCGACGAGGAGGGCGTCCCGATCGACACGGGCGCCGCCCTCGACGAGCAGCACCCCGCATCGACCGGTGTCGCGCTCACGGGCGACGGTCGCATGATCAACTCGGGTCCGCTGAACGGGCTGTCCAAGCGCAACGCGATCGCCCGCGCGATCGAGCAGCTGGAGGCGTCGGGCACGGGCCGTGCGGCGAAGAACTACCGTCTGCGCGACTGGCTGATCTCGCGACAGCGCTTCTGGGGAACGCCGATCCCGATGCTGCACGGCGACGACGGCCGCATCGTGCCGGTGCCCGAGGACCGGCTGCCCGTGAAGCTGCCGAGCGTCGAGGGACTCGACCTCAAGCCCAAGGGCACCTCGCCGCTGGGCGGGGCGGAGAGCTGGGTGCGCACGACCGACCCGGAGACCGGCGACCCCATGCTGCGCGACCCCGACACGATGGACACGTTCGTCGACAGCTCGTGGTACTTCCTGCGCTTCCTCTCGCCGAACAGCGACACCGTGGCGTTCGACCCCGCCCAGGCGTCGCGCTGGGCGCCGGTGGACTCCTACATCGGCGGCGTCGAGCACGCGATCCTGCACCTGCTCTACGCGCGCTTCATCACGAAGGTCCTGTTCGACATGGGCCTGATCGACTTCACCGAGCCGTTCTCGAACCTGATCAATCAGGGGATGGTGCTGCTCGACGGGCAGAAGATGTCGAAGAGCAAGGGCAACCTGGTGCTGTTCCAGGAGGAGCTCGACGCGCACGGCGCCGATGCGCTGCGCGTGGGTCTCGCCTTCGCCGGTCCGGTGGAAGACGACAAGGACTGGGCGGACGTGTCGACCACGGGCGCGCAGAAGTTCCTCTCGCGTGCGCTGCGCATCGGGCACGAGGTGTCCAGCCCGGTCGACGTGGTGTTCGACGGGGGAGACGCGGCCCTGCGTCGCGCCACGCACAAGCTGCTCGCGGAGGCTCCGGCCCTGGTCGAGCAGACCAAGTTCAACGTGCTGGTCGCCCGGTTGATGGAGCTGGTGAACGTCACCCGCAAGACCATCGACGGTGCGGGCGGTGCGGGCGACCCCGCGGTGCGCGAGGCCGCCGAGACCATCGCCGTGATGCTCGACCTGATCGCGCCGCACACCGCGGAGGAGATGTGGGAGCTGCTCGGGCACGAACCGTCCGTCGGACTGGTCACGTGGCGCTCGGCCGACCCCGCGCTGCTCGTGGAGGACACCGTGACGGCCGTCGTGCAGGTGGGCGGCAAGGTGCGGGCTCAGCTCGAGGTCCCCGCGCGCATCGGCGAGGCCGAGCTGGAAGCGCTCGCTCGCGCGGATGAGCGCGTGATCCGGTCGATCGGCGACCGCGAGATCGTGAAGGTCGTCGTGCGCGCTCCCAAGATCGTCAGCATCGTCGTCGCGGGCTGATCCGTCGCGACCTCCGGAGCCGCGGTCACGCGTCCCGGTCGGCGCGCGCGGCGTCCGCGACGGCGATGCCCCGGCGCATCGCCGCGCGAGACGCCTCGTCCCACGGGCCGGACTCCGCGAGCGGGATCTCGGTCAGGTAGCGGCGCTCGGACTCCGGCAGGAGCGTCACGAACCGGGTCGGATCGGAGCCGGCCATCGCATACAGAGCCGGACCGTCCGCGTAGTACAGATCGCACGCGACGAGACGCCCGTCGCTGCCGCGCATGATGTTGGACGGGTTCTGATCGAGGGGGCCGCACCAGGGCAGCGCCCGCGCTGCCCTGGCATGGATGCGGCGCACGACGTCGACGAGCTCGGCGACGTGCGGTGCGCGTTCGGCGATGGCGGTGTGGAAGGCGACCGCGTCCTTCTCGTCGACCGCGTGGAGCCACTCCATCACCTGCAGATCGCCGCCGCCCGCGAGTCGGCGGTGCGCGAACAGTCGCGGTACTTGACCGGTGTGCGCGGCTTCGCGATATAGCGCGGCCGTGTACGGTCCGACCGGATCGAACGGGCTGATGCGCACCGCGGCGACGCCGTCGGGTGAGCGCAGGGCGAGGGCCCAGTCGCCCGCGCCGCTCGGCGTCCAGCCCGCCTCGCGGAAAGCGCGCTCAGCGTCGCGATGAGAGGCCTCCGGGGGCAGGTCGTCGACGATGTCGGTCACCGGTCCAGTCTGCGTCACGCGGCGGGCACGCATCGGAAGAGAGAGCGGCGTGCCCGGGCGCCGGCTCCCGCGTGCTGCCGGCCTGGCGGCGTCGGAGCGAGCTCGGCTCCGATCGCCCCGCCTCCGGCTCTGCACGGCGGACCGGGCGCCGCTGTTGTCCACGACCGGCGGTTCTCCGTGGTCGCGGGGGGTCTGCGGAGACCTACCGTGACGGGGTGACTCCTCCCGCACCGACACCCGTACCCCGGCAGCGACGACTGCGGCTCGGTGTCGGCGCCGCGGTGGCGCTGGCGCTTGTCGTGCTGTCGGCCGCGGTGGGTCTGGGCATCCTGCGCGGCCAGGGCGCTCCGGCGGAGTCCTTCCCGGTGGGCGACCGCGCGACGGCCGCGCCGTCGTCCGACGTGCTGTACGTGCACGTGCTCGGCGCGGTCGAGCGGCCGGGACTGTACGTCGTCAGCGGTGATGCGCGGCTGGTCGATGCGGTGGCGGCTGCGGGTGGTACGACGGTCGACGCCGACCTCGCCGCGATCAACCTCGCCCGCCGGGTCGAGGACGGCGAGCAGATCCTGGTGCCCGTGGTCGGCGGGTCGGGCGCCGGTTCTCCTGCCGCGGCACCCACGGACGCGCGGATTGACCTCAACGCGGCCGACCAGGCCGCGCTGGAGACGCTGCCGCGGATCGGTCCCGCCCTGGCTGCACGCATCATCGCGTGGCGGGAGGAGAACGGACGCTTCCAGTCGGTGGACGACCTCCTCGGCGTGCCGGGCATCGGGGAGAAGCTGCTCGCGGGATTACGCGACGGGGTACGGGTGTGAAGTCCCGCGATCTCCGGCTCGTGCCGGTTGCCCTCGCGGTGTGGGCGGCGGCGCTCGTCTGCGTGTTCCAGCCCGGTCTCGCGGCGGCCTGTGCGCTCGTGTGCGGCGTCGCGGCGGGCGTCGTCCTGCTGGTGCTGCTCGCGCGGGGGAGGCACGGCGCGGGGCTGGTCCTCCTGATGCTCGCGGCGGCCGCGGCCACGGCGCTGTCCGTGGGGTACGCCCTTCCGTCGCGCGAAGCCGCCGCGGGACAGGGCGGCCGCGTGGTCGAAGCGGTGGTCGAGGTCACGTCGTCCGCGTCCACCGGTCAGGACGGGCGGCTCTGGGTCGAGGCGACCACGCAGAGCCTCGGTCCGCCGGGTCGGGCGCGCCCGGTCGCGGTGCCGGTGCGGATCGGGACCGCGACAGCCGACGGCATCGACCTCGGCGCTCGGCTCCGCGTCGTGGGGGAGACCTCGGCGACAGAGGCGGGGGAGCGCGCGGTGCTGGTGCTCTACGCCACGACCACGGAGGTCGTGCAGCCCCCGTCCGGGGTGTTCGGCGTGGCCGCCACGGCGCGCCGCGCCTTCGTCGACCGCGCGCTGCGGCTGCCCGAGCCGGGCGGCGCGCTCCTGCCGGGACTCGCCGTGGGGGACACCAGGGCGGTGGGCTCCGACCTGGACGAAGACATGCGTTCGAGCGGTCTCAGTCACCTCACGGCCGTCAGCGGGGCGAACTGCGCGATCGTGGTGGCGGCGGTCTTCGGGCTCACGGCGCTGTGCGGTGGCGGCCGGGCGCTGCGGGTGGTGCTCGCGGCCACGGCGCTCTCCGGCTTCGTGGTGCTGGTCACGCCGGAGCCGAGCGTGGTGCGCGCCGCGGTGATGGCGGGCGCGGGGATGCTGTCCGTGCTCCTGGGACGACCGAGCGCCGGTGCAGGCGTGCTCGCCCTGTCGACGATCATGATCCTGGTGTCCGATCCGTGGCTCGCCGCGACGCCCGGCTTCGCGCTGTCGGCCGTCGCGACGGGCGCACTCATCCTGCTCGCACCGCCGTTGTCACGCGGATTGCGACGGTGGATGCCGGGCCCGGTCGCGCTGGCGATCGCGGTCCCGCTCTCGGCGCAGCTCGCGTGCGGCCCCATCATCGCGCTGTTCGCGGAACAGCAGTCGCTCATCGGCGTGGCGGCGAACCTGATCGCGGAACCCGCGGCACCGGTCGCGACCGTGGTCGGGCTGCTCGCCTGCCTCGCGGGGCCCGTGCCCGCGGTCGCCGACCTCCTGGCCGCCACCGCGTGGCTGCCCGCGACCTGGATCGCGACGACCGCCCAGGTGACCGCGGACCTGCCCGGTGCGACCATCCTGCTGCCCGCAGGGATCGGCAGCGCGGCACTGGTCGCCGGGCTCGGCGCCGCGGTCGCGGTCGTGTGCCTGGAGGGCGGGAGCCGTGGTCCGCG